>JAXGUU010000044.1:0-16812 GCA_040774145.1 Anaerolineae bacterium | reverse complement strand
ACCGGGAAGACGACATCGTCGTCGCGGATCACGGCGAGCGCCAGATCTGCATCGCGTGTCTTCAGCGACTCCATCGCTCGATGCAGCGACGTATTGACCAACTCCTCCATGTGGAAGAGCATCTCGCGCATCCGGTTCAGCTCTTCATCCAACCCACGACGGATTGACATCGACCACCCCCTACCATCAGCTTCATAGATTGGCTCTAGTATAGGCCCAGCCTGCCGAATGGCAACCGTCACCTGAGGTGCGACCCGAAGGAGTGTGACGTTGCCCTCATCACGTCCGGTGCTAGAATCAGCCACGAAATCCAGCAAGAAAGTGAGAGGACCTTCCATGACTCTTTATGGCGGCATCGAGGGCGGCGGCACGAAATTCGTCTGTGCAGTCGGCACCGGACCGAAAGATATCCGTGACGAGATCCGTTTCCCGACCGGCGACCCGGAGGACGCCATCGGCAGAGCGGTGGCATTCTTCCGCACATTCGACGACCTGGAGGCCGTGGGCATCGCTTGCTTCGGCCCTCTGGACGCCAATCCGAAGTCCCCCACCTTTGGGTACGTCACCACCACCCCCAAACCGGGCTGGGCGCACATGGAGTTCGCCGGCACGGTCGCGCGCGAGCTCGGGGTGCCGGTCGGCTTCGACACGGACGTGAACGCCGCGGCTCTGGCGGAGTACCGTTGGGGGGCGGCTCGGGGACTCGACTCATGTCTCTATCTCACCGTCGGCACAGGCATCGGTGGTGGTGCCGTCGTCGAGGGGCAGATGATCCACGGTCTGATGCACCCGGAGATGGGCCACCTGCGGATCCCTCACGATTGGGAGGCCGATCCCTACCCCGGCTGTTGCCCCTATCACGGTGACTGCCTGGAGGGCCTGGCGTGTGGCCCCGCGATCGAGGGGCGTTGGGGCCGGCGGGCGGAGACCTTGCCGCCCGACCATCCCGGGTGGGCGCTCGAGGCCCACTATCTCGCCTTGGGCCTCGCCAACACGATCGTCACCATCTCGCCCCAGCGCATCATCTTGGGTGGCGGCGTGATGGAGCAGCTGCACCTCTTCCCCATGATCCGGCAAGAGGTCCAGACGATCCTCAATGGCTACATCCAGTCACCGCTCCTGGAGGACCAGATCGACACCTACATCGTGCCGCCCGTCCTGGGCAACCAAGCCGGCGTGTTGGGCGGCATCGCTCTAGCCATCAACGCGGCGAAGGCAGCGGGGCGTTAGCCGGCGACCGATGGCGGCTCACCCCTGGACCGACACCTAAGGACCTTACGTGAGAGAGGAGATACCGTGCGCAACCCGAACCGATGGCTGAGGCTGGCGATCGTACTCCCCTTTCTGTCCGGCTGTGTCCTCGTTCGTGAGACGCCTACCCCGCTGCCCTGGCTACCTACGGAGACCACCGTACCGACAGGCGAAGCGCAGCAAATGGAGCCCACGCCAACTGTGGCCCCCGTCACACCGTCACCCACACCGGCGCCGTCCACACCCACAGCCACCTCAGAACCGGCAACCGCAACGCCACCGCCACCGACCGCAACCACGTCGCCCGAGCCCTCACCCACAGTCGCGGGGCAGGCCATCACCCTGAGCGCTCCCCAACCGGGCCAGGAGGTGGGGAACCCCATGCTCGTGCGGGGGCGTGCCAGCCTCTTCCCTTTCGAAGGCACGCTCGTGATCCGCATCTACGATGCCCGCGACCGGCCGGCTGCAGAGGTACCGATCATCGCCGAGGGTGAGTACGGCGGGCCTGCCACGTTTGATGTGTCCGTGACCTACAGCGGCGTCCCCGGACCGGGACGCGTGGAGGTCCTCCACTTCAGCGCGATGGACGGCAGCGTCGTGGCTCAGGCAACTCAGAGCGTCACCTTGAGCGGCTTTCCGGGCGGCGGCATCATCGAGCAACCGGCCTTCAGATCCGATGTGACCCTGCCCATCAAGCTTCTCGCCCGCGTCGGGACGCCCGGAGAAGAGGTCAGCATCGTGGTGAGGTGGGACGATGGCGTCGAGTTCACGCGCACCTTCCCCGTACTCGCGGGCCTGGACGGACAGGGACTCGTCATAGGGTCGCTAGGCCGCACCGACGTCGATGCCGGACAGCCACCCACTCAGCGCGCTGAAGTGGAGATCCGCACGCTGCAGGGCAGCCCGCTGGCGTGGCAGCAGGTACGCATGCTCGCGCCTGGAGACGCCGGAACCATGCGTAGCCAGGTCTTCTGGGTCGTAGGAGAGGAGATCGTACCCCAGGCGATCTACATCCCGCGGACCCTGGGCATCGGGAGGGCCTCCCTCGAGGCCCTGCTCTGGGGTCCGGTCTCCGACAACCCTGCCGGGTATGCATCCGCGCTGCCCTCCCCCCAGGATGTGCTCAGCTATCCGGGTCGCGACGCCGGCTGGGGTGAGTGGGTCACACTGCGCAGCCTGACGATTGTGGACCGCGTTGCATATGCCGACTTCTCGCCGGAACTGAGGGCGCACTCGGGCGGCGCGCTGCAGGTCACCTTGATGCGGCAACAGATCGAGGCGACGCTCCTGCAGTTCTCCACGGTCGACGACGTCGTCATCACCATCAACGGGCAACCCGCGATGCTGGAACCGTAACGCATTGCCAAATCATCGAAGTATGGCATAAAGGGAATGATGCCTATCGGGAGAAGGGCCACGAACTCGTATGGATAACCGTCAAACACTGTCACCGGAGGCCGAACCGGAAGAGCTCGTCCTCGATCGCGCCCTCAGGCCGCGTCGACTGGATGACCTCATCGGTCAGGACCGTGTGCGTGAGAACCTGCGCATTCTCATCGAGGCCGCTCGCGCACGCTCGGAGCCCGTCGAGCACGTCCTCTTCTACGGTCCGCCCGGATTGGGCAAGACGACCTTAGCCCACATCATCGCGCGTGAAATGGAGGCCGATATCCGCATGACCGCCGGGCCCTCGATCGAGCGGGCCGGCGACCTTGCCGCGATCCTGAGTAACCTGCACGAGCGGGAGGTCCTCTTCATCGACGAATGCCATCGTCTGGGCAAGGTCGTTGAGGAGATCCTCTACCCGGCGATGGAGGACTTCGCGCTTGACCTCGTCATCGGACAGGGCCCGGGTGCCCGCACCGTGCGCCTCAACCTTCCGCGCTTCACCGTCGTTGGAGCGACGACGCGACTTGCCCTGCTCTCGGCCCCGTTGCGAACCCGTTTCGGCGCCGTCTATCGACTCGACTTCTACGATCAGGCCGCCCTTGAGGACATCGTCTCGCGGGCAGCCACCACCCTGAATGTACCGCTGGAGCCGGCAGGCCGTGCCGAAATCGCACGCCGCGGGCGGGGAACACCGCGCGTCGCGCTTCGCGTCTTGCGGCGCGTACGCGACTACGCACAAGTGCGCGCGAACGGTGTGATCACCGGCGAGATTGCCGGCGAAGCCTTGTCACTCCTCGAGATCGACCACTGCGGCCTGGACGACCTCGATCGGCGGGTGCTCGACGCGATCATTCGCAAGTTCGATGGAGGCCCTGTGGGGCTCGACACGATCGCCGCCTCCATCGGCGAGGCAGCCGACACGATTATGGATGTTGTGGAACCCTATCTGCTGCAGCTGGGTTTCATCGAGCGCACGCCCCGAGGGCGTGTGGCCACACGCCTGGCCTACGAGCATATGGGCATCGCGGATGACCGCCTCGCACAGGCTAGCCTCTTCGACACAGCAACCTAGCCGTGATCGCCGGAATGCCGTCCTGCGATCAATGCCCCGAGGGGTGAACCATCATGCTTAGCCTGGGTACTGTCCTCGCCGACCGCTATCGCGTCGACCGTATGTTGGAGATCGGTCCGCTGGAGGGGCAGTACCGCGGCTGGGACCTCGTCGCGGGTGCAGCGGTGCTCATCAGAGAGATGTCCGCGCAGCCCGACCTCGACATCGAGATGCTCCAAACCCTACAGCATAGGTTTGGGGAGACAGCGGCCTCACTGATGAGACTGGATCATCCACACATCGTTCCTGTCGTGGGTCATTTCTGCATCGTCGAAGACGAGAGCGGGCAGCACTTCCCCGACACCTCGCCCATCGCCGCCTATCTCGTCCTCGAGGCCGTGCCCGGACAGACGCTCGCCGAGTTGATCGAGCGGGAAGGCACGCTCAAGGAGCGCCGCGTTGCGAGCTGGACACGACAGCTCCTCGAGGCCCTCGAGCACGCACACCAGCACGGCATCCTCCACCGGGATATCAAACCCGACAACATCATCATCACGCCTGATGATCGCGCTTTACTGACCAACTTCGAGGTCATCGCGCTCTGGAACCCCAGCGATCCCCGCACGTGGACAGCCAAGCGCGTCATGGGCGTTCCCGACTACGCCCCCCCCGAGCGTTGGGAGATGAAGACCAGCCAGATCGACGCGCGCAGTGACCTCTACAGCCTGGGCGCGACGCTCTACCATGCACTCACCGGGGAACGACCGCTGACGGCAGGGGAGCGCACCTCCAACCCCTACCGCTTTCTGCAGGTCAAGGCGCTAACCTCGCGGGTGGGCACGCAGTTACGGGCCGTGATTCTCAAGGCGATGGAGCTGCCCCCCGACCGCCGCTATGCGAGCGCAGCGGAGATGCTTCGTGCGGTCGAGATGAAGGCACAACCCGATGCCTATAGCGACCCTGAGCCGGCGCCCTTTCTGCCCAAACAGCAGCAGGCTCTTTGGCCACGATTCGCCGGCTGGGCCGCCTCAACGGTCGTCATCATCGCCGCTGCCCTGTTAGGCTTCCGGCTCAATCAGAACCTGAATCTTGCAGGGATCGGTGTGAATCTCCCCTTTCGCGCCCAAGGAGAGGACGTCGTCGAGGTCACAGATCCGGTCGCCACGGCCCTGACCACACCCGTCACCGCATCGACGACGCCGGGACGTGACACGGAGGCGGGCACCCCGCTCCCCACCGATGTGGAGCCGCGTCCGACGCCTACGTCAACCGTGGTACCCTTCCCGACGATAGCCCCGGTTGACGCTGCACCGGGACCGCTCGAGGGTTGGCAACTCGCCCTTCGTGACGGATTCGACGACAACGCCAACCAGTGGATCGTCAGCGACTTTGAGGATGATTGGGGCAGCGCGAGCCGCCAGGTGAAGGATGCCGTCTACCGCTGGGAGATCGATGCTGCCCAGGCCGTGAGCCGTTGGTGTACACCCGATCTTGAGGCGGGCCAGGATAGCGCGGCTGACTTCTACCTGGCGGTCGACGCTCAGCGGGTCAGTGGCCCGCAGAGCGCCGCCTATGGGCTCGTTCTGCGCCACACCGCGGGGAGCTACTACCTCTTCAGCGTTCGTGATGACGGCTACTATCAGTTCAGTCTCTGGGCCGGCTTCGGCTGGGAGCCGATCATCGACTGGACACAGACGACGAGCGTGGTCGCAGGCGAGGTCAACCGGCTGAGCGTCCTGGGCAATGGAAGCACGTTCGACCTCTACATCAACAACACGGCGGTCGCGACGGCGGAGGACGATCAGCTGGCTGCGGGCGAGATGGGGCTCTCCATCTCGACTGCAGCGACGGATGGCTTGGCGGTCTTCATCTTCGACAACTTCGAGCTCTGGGTCCCGGCAGAATAGGAGGAAGTACGTGATCGATGTGTGGGGTGTGGTTCGCAACGGTCTGTGGGTCATCGGACTCTCGGTGTTGTTAGCCGTCTGGTCGTGGGCACGCTATGCGGCCTACCAGGCAGGCGTCAAGACGAAGGTCAAGCTCGATGAGCCGCGATTCGCCGTGGCGCTCGATGGTGGGCTTGTGCTCTTCGTAGCGGGCATGGCCGCGACGGAGGAGCGTTGGTGGGCGCGTCTGATATGGATCGTCACGGGCATCGTCGTCATCATCCACGCAGTGCAGACCCTACGGCGAGATCAAGCATCCGCGGCGCAGGCGCAGGATGAGTAAGGTCACCGTCGATATGCCCCCACGGCACGCCCCATCATCTCTGTGGGTGGTGGTCCTCCTCTTGGGCCCGCTCCTGCTCATTCCACTAGGGACGGCGTTCAGCTGGCTGGACCCACAAGGAGCAGCGTCGACCCTCGTCGGTTGCCTGATCGCCGCCGCCGGAGGTCTGTTGACCGGGTTGGCGGCGGAACGTCTGCTCCACCGTGGAAAGGGTAGCACGGAACAGCTCATCGGCTTGGCTGTGACCACAGCGTTGGGCCTGCTGACCATCGGCTATCTCTACCTTGTGCATCTCCGTGGACCGATGGAGGCCATTGACACACCTCAGCGCATCGTCGCCCAGCTAACGGCCTTCCTAACCTATCTCACCGCCCAGGCAGCCGGTATTGTGATCTCGCTCCGGTGGTGACTAAGCCCCCCGCGTCGCCTCAGGGGAAGCGGCCATGGTATAATCCGGATCGTGTTGAGCGGCATACGAGACTACCTGGAGCTGATCAAGTTCGAGCACACCATCTTTGCCCTGCCCTTCGCCTACCTGGGCATGCTCTTGGCAGCAGAAGGGTGGCCGAGTGGGTCGCAGGTCCTCTGGATCACCGTAGCTATGGCTGCAGCCCGAACGGTTGCGATGGGCGTCAACCGGCTGGCCGATCGGGCGCTCGATGCACACAACCCCCGCACGGCGAATCGGCCCTTGGTCACCGGGCGCATCAGCCCACACACTGCTTGGACCGGGACGATCATCGCCGCGCTCCTGCTCGCCTACGCCGCGTGGCGCCTGGGGCCCATGCCCCTCAGGCTTCTGCCGATTGCCATGATCTTCCTCATCGGCTATGCCTTCACCAAACGCTTCACCTGGCTCTCGCACTACATCCTCGGCTTCACCGACGGACTAGCGCCCGTCGGTGCCTGGGTGGCTGTGCGCGGCTCCCTCTTCTCGTTCTCGGACCTGCCCGCCTGGTTGTTGTTGGGCGCGGTGACCTTCTGGATCGGAGGGTTCGACCTCATCTACGCCTGTCAAGACGTCGAGGTCGACCGGGCCTGTGGGCTCCACGCCATCCCAGCACGTTTTGGGGTACGAACCGCGCTCCGGCTCTCCGCGGGAAGCCATCTGCTGACGGTCGGCTTCCTCGCGGCGACGGGCGCGGCTACCGAGCTGACATGGCCCTATACCGTGGGCCTCGTCGTGGTGAGCTTGCTGCTCATCCTGGAACACCTGCTCGTCTCTCCCAACGACATGTCGCGCCTCAATACGGCCTTCTTCCACGTCAACAGCCTCATCAGCGTCACGCTCCTCATCGGGGTTTTAGGGGCGCTACGGCTGTCGACCCACTGATCACCGACCCATCATAGAGAGGGACATTCGACCATCGTGACGAAACCTAGCCACCGAGAACGCCTGAACGGCCTGACCTCTATCACGCTCATCCGCCACGGCCACGTCCACAATCCTGACAACCTGATCTATGGCCGGCTACCCGGCTTCGGGCTCAGTGACGTGGGCCGCGACCAGGCCGCAGCCGCAGCAGAGCACCTGCGTAGCGCGGAGCTTGCGGCCCTCTTTGCCAGCCCCCAACAGCGGGCCGCGGAGACCGCTGAGTTCATCCGCCACCTGCACCCCCATCTCACCATCAGGACGGCGAGCCTGATGGATGAAGTACGCTGCTACTTTGAGGGACGCCCTGCAGAGGAAGTCGAGGCGCGCGGCTGGGATCTCTACACCGGCGTCGAGGGTGACTTCGAGACCCCGGACGCCATCGCCGCGCGCGGCGCACGGTTCATTGCCGAAATGCGAACAATCCACGCCGGTTCACACATCGCCGTGGTCACCCATGGTGATGTCATCGCGTTCACCCTGCTCCACGCAGTGGACGACACCGTTCACATCTCCCGGAAGCGCACGCTCGCGCGCTATGGCATCACCGACACCTACCCGGCAACCGCCTCACTGACGACCCTCAGCTTCAGCTCCGACGATCCACATGAGATCCCCACCGTCGAATACGTCCGCCCGTACGGGGATGACCTCACGCTGGATTCGGTGTCATAGACCGGCGGCCCCATGGACAAACCACCGACGCACCAGCGTAGCAGGGCACTTGGCCTGATCGTCCTGCTCGCCCTCCTGCCGGCCTCACTGTTGGGATGCCGGCCCCCGTCGGTGGACACAGTACCGCTGCGCATAGCCGTCCTGCCCGTCATCGAGGCCCTGCCGCTCTACATCGCCGAGGCCGAGGGCCACTTCGCCGATGAGGGTCTCGAGGTCAACCTGATCCCGGTCGGTTCCGCCGCTGAGCGAGACCAACTCCTCCAGGCAGGCCAGATCGACGGCATGATCACCGACCTGATCGCGCTGATCCTGTACAATCAGGCGGGTCTACCAGTACAGGCCGTGCGCTACGCGATGGTCCCCACACCGAACGCACCCCAGTTCCGCGTGGTGGCCTCCTCTCGTAGCGGCATCACGACACCTGCGGGGCTGAAAGAGATCCCGGTGGGGATCTCCGAAGGCACCGTCATTGACTACGTGACCCGGCGCCTCCTAGAGGCCTCAGGGTTGGAACCGGGAGAGATCACCACCATCGCGGTTCCCAGAATGGCCGAGCGTATGGCCTTGCTGGACACCGGTGGACTCGCCGCGGCGACCCTGCCCGAGCCGCTGGGGTCCCTGGCCTTGCTGCAAGGCGCCGTTCCCATCGTCGACGACACGTCGCATCCCATGTGGAGCTGCAGTCTCTACGCCTTCCGTGGCGAGGTCCTTGAGCTCCAACCCGAGGCCGTGGCGAGGTTCGTCCGCGCGATCGACGGTGCGGTAGCCGCGATCCACGCCGATCCCGAACTCGGCGCTGCGGTGGCAGCCGAGCAGCAACTCGTGCCGACCGACCTCCTGGACACCTATCGCCTCCCCGATTTCCCGGCACGCGCCGTCGCCACCGCGACGCAGTTTGACGATGCCCTCTTGTGGCTGGCGGAGACCGGCAGGGTGGAGGCGCCGATCACCTACTCCGAGTGCATCACCGATGTCTACGTGCGGGACTGATCCGGTCGAGGACCAGCGCACCGCGGTGCCGAAGATGATGCTCGCCTGCGACGCCGCCACCTTTGCCTACCCGGGCACAGGGCCCATCTTCGATGCTTTCACCTGGCACGTCTCGCGTGGCGAGACCTGGGCGATCCTGGGGCCGTCAGGATGCGGCAAGAGCACGCTGTTGCTCCTGCTGGCGGGTTTATTGCCCCCGCAGAGCGGCGCGGTCCTCGTGGATGGTCAGCCCCTCCAGCGTGCCCGACCCAGCACCGGTCTGATCCTGCAGGACTATGGGCTGCTCCCCTGGGCGACGGTGCGCGCCAACATCGAGCTCGGCCTGCGCATCCGGCGCTTCTATGGGCCGGATGGACGTCACGCACCCCGTGGCCGACGTCTACCCCACGAGCACGTCCGGGAGCGCGTCCACCATTGGATGACGCATCTGGATCTGCTGGATATCGCGGACCGGTACCCTGGGGAGATCTCCGGAGGGCAGAGACAACGCGTCGCCATTGCCCGCGCGATGGTGATGTCACCGGACATACTGTTGATGGATGAGCCCTTCTCAGCCCTGGACGCGCCGACGCGCGAGGGTCTGCAGCAGCTGACGCTCGCCATTTGCGCGCAAGCCGGGATGACGGCGGTCTTGGTCACCCACAGCATCGAGGAGGCCGCCTATGTCGGGCAGAAGGTGCTGCTGCTCGGGAAGCCACCCCATCGAGGCGCCACCGTCATCACCCAAAGTCACGAGATCGACGAGACCTACCGTTCGTCAGCAGACTATCACGCTGCATGCACCGAACTGCGCCGACACATGAGCATCGATCCGGCGACCAACGGATGGAGTCCCTGAGGGCGAATCACGATGGCACCACGATGTCGTAGCCTGGCAGCTCACCTCACAACACTCCTGGCGTTGGCGGGCCTGTGGCATGCCGCGGCTCTCCTCATCGCCCGACCCGTCGTGCCTCCGCCTGCGGCCGTCCTGGTGGCGCTCCTCCAGGAAACGCCCGGAGCTCTCGGGCGACACTTTGCAGCCAGCTTCTGGCGCGTTATCGCCGGCATTGGGTTCTCGGTCGCCACCGCCGCACCCCTCGGGCTGGCACTCGGACAGAGCCGACGGTTGAACCGGCTGCTCGCCCCCTTGGTCTACCTCCTCTATCCGGTACCGAAGGTCGTCCTCGTGCCCATCATCCTACTCGTGTTGGGCGTAGGCGAGGTGCCGAAGATCGTCATCATCGCGCTGATCCTCTTCTTCCAGATCCTCGTCCTGGTGCGCGATGCCGCGTCGTCCATCCGACCCGAGCTGCTGACAAGCGTCCGCAGCCTCGGCGCCGGGCGACGCGCCTTGTTCCGGTTCGTCTACGTGCCTGCGACCCTGCCCGCCGTGCTGACCGCGATCCGTCAGTCCATCGGCACCGCCATCGCCGTGCTCTACATCGCAGAGCTCTTTGCCACCCAATACGGTCTCGGGTACTATATCTACGTGCAGGGTAGCACACTCTTCAACTACCCCCGGATGTACGCCGGGATCGTGGCGATGAGCCTCTTGGGATTTGGGCTCGCCGCGGCCGTCGACTTCCTCGAGCGGCGCCTCTGTCCGTGGCGCCAGCGCGCCGCCTGAGCATCACAAACCGCCACATTGCCGGGAGGGCCTATGCCATTCAGCAGCCTGACGGATTTCGCACATCATCTGGAGCAACGTAACGAGCTCGTACGTGTGAGCACGCCTGTCTCACCGATCCTAGAGATCACCGAGATCGTGGATCGCATCAGTAAGGGTCCGTCGGCACGCAACAAGGCGCTGCTGTTCGAGCGGGTCGAGGGCAGCTCGATGCCGCTGCTGATCAACATGTTCGGCAGCGAGCGACGTATGGCGTGGGCGCTGGGTGTGGAGCATCTTGACGACCTGAATGACAAACTGGCCCGCTTGATCGACCTGCGCCCGCCCAGCGGACTGGGCGACGCGCTGAGCCGCGGCAGCTCACTGCTGCAGGCACTGCGGGACGCGGGCATCAAACCGCGCCGCGAGGCGTTCTCGCGACGCCGTCCGGCACCGGTGCAGACCATCGTCGATACCACGTCGCCCTCGCTCGATGACCTCCCCATCCTGACCTGCTGGCCCAACGATGGAGGGCCCTACATCACCCTCCCCCAGGTCGTCACGCGCGACCCGGTGCGCGGTACGCGCAACGTGGGTATGTACCGGCTGCAGAAGCTCGATGCGCGCACCCTGCTGATGCACTGGCAACGCCACAAAGGCGGCGCCGAGCACGAGCGCGTGGCCCGGGAGGCAGAGCAGCCCACCATTCCTGCAGCCATTGTGCTGGGAGGTGACCCGGCCTGTGTCTGGGCGGCCTCGGCCCCGCTTCCGCCCGATATCGACGAGTACTGGCTCGCGGGCTGGTTGCGGGGGCGCGCCGTGCCCTTCGTCGACTGCGTCTCCCAGCCGCTTGAGGTGCCTGCTAACGCTGACATCGTCATCGAGGGCTACGTCGACCCCAACACCCATCGACCCGAGGGGCCGTTCGGCGACCATACCGGCTACTACACACCGGTCGAACCCTTCCCCGCCTTCCACGTCACCGCCATCACACGCCGCGAGGCCCCCATCTACCCCGCTACCGTCGTCGGCGTGCCGCCGATGGAGGACTACTGGATGGGCAAGGCCACCGAGCGCCTCTTCCTACCGTTGGTGCGGCTCTTTCTGCCCGAAGTCGTCGACCTCGCGATGCCTGCAGCCGGGCTGTTCCACAATTTGGTCCTCGTGAGCATCAGGAAACGCTTCCCGGGCCACGCACGGAAGGTCATCCACGGGCTCTGGGGCCTGGCGCTCCTTAGCCTCGCCAAGGCCATCGTGGTGGTCGATGACTGGGTTGACCTTCACGACCCGACGCAGATCGCCTGGCAGGCGCTGGGCAACGTGGACTGGTCTCGCGATGTCGTCATCACCGAGGGCCCGGTCGACCAGCTCGACCATGCCGCGCCGCAGTCCTCCTTTGGCGGCAAGATCGGCGTGGATGCCACGGCCAAGCTACCCGAAGAGGGACATGCACGGGGTTGGCCCAACGTCGTGAGCATGGACCCGGCAACCAAGGCGCGGATCGATGCCCTCTGGGAGGAGCTGGGACTATGACAGGACAACAGCCCGTGCCGGGCGTCCCGAGGTTGCTCGCCACGGCCTTCATCGGGGGTATGGTCTCGCTGGCACTGGAGTTGGCCGCTGCCCGGCTGCTTGCGCCGGCCTTCGGTACCACCGAGATCGTCTGGACCGCCGTCATCGGCCTCATTCTTCTCTACCTGTCGGCGGGCTATGCCCTGGGTGGTCGCTGGGCAGACCGCGACCCACGCCCCGAGACGCTCTTCACGATCCTCGTCGCGTCGGGCCTGTCCATCGCCATCATCCCGTTGGCCTCACGCCCCCTGCTGGCGGTTGCGGCGCGCGGCATGCAGCTCTGGAACTTGGGACTGCTCGCCGGCCCCTTCTTCGTGATCCTGGTGCTCTTCGTCGTCCCGGTCACGCTACTGGCCTGCGTCTCGCCCTTCGCTATCCGCATGAGTGTGAGCGAGGTCGCCGCCAGCGGCGGGGCCGTGGGGCGTGTCACGGCGGTCTCTACGCTGGGGAGCTTTGTCGGCACGATGCTGCCCAACCTGGTTCTCATACCCGCGGTGGGAACCCGGCGCACCTTCATCCTCCTCGCGTTTATCGCTCTCGCAGCCGGCCTCTGGGGTCTGTGGTCGACCCATCGGCGACGTTTCTGGGCGCTGGCGTGGACGATCCTGGTGATCGCCACCCTCTTCATCTGGGACCCGGGCACCATCAAGCCCCAGGTGTCCACGAGCGGAGCCGAGCTCATCCACGAGGAGGAGTCCACCTACAACCTCATCCAGGTTGTCGAGGACCCGGCGGGGCGACGGTATCTGCTCCTCAACGAGGGCCAGGGCATTCATTCGATCTACACACCGCCCGCGCTGTACGCGGCAGCGAGTGATGCGCACGCACTGCTGACCGGCGGGCCGTGGGATCGCTACCTGATCGCCCCCTTCTTCAACGCGGCACCCTATCCGCCCGAACGCGTGCAGGATCTGCTGGTGATCGGTCTGGCAGCAGGCACCACACCGACGCAGTTCACGGAGATCTACGGCCCGCTGCCTATCGTCGGGGTAGAGATCGATGCTGCCATCATCGAGGTGGGACGCACCTATTTCGGCATGACGATGCCCAACCTCGAAGCGGTCGCCGCCGATGGACGCACCTACCTGCTGGGCACTGACCGGCGGTTCAGCGTCATCGCCGTGGACGCCTATCGGCTGCCTTACATCCCGTGGCACCTGACCACCGTCGAGTTTTTCGCCGGCGTGCGGGATCACCTGCGCGAGGATGGCGTCGTGGCGATCAATGTGGGCCACGCACCGGGGACGGAAGGAGCAGCGAACGGTGACTGGCGCCTGGTTGACGCAATGGTCAACACGATGCGCCGGGTCTACCCCTCCGTGCACGTGATCGCGATCCCCGGCAGCTTTAACGCGATCGTGGTGGCCACCATGCAGGAGACTGTGCCCGACAATCTGGCTGCCAATCTGCCCGGGCTCGAGGATCCACGCTTACGGCAACTCGCGCAGCAGTCGCTCGCCGATGTCAGGTCCCCCATGCCGAGCGCGCTGGTCTTTACCGACGACCACGCGCCTGTGGAGCGACTGACCCATGCAGTGGCCTTGCGGTACGTCCTCGGCATCCCCTAGCGGCGGCTACGAGAGGCGAGTAAGGGCCCACGCAGCGTGCTCGCGCACGAGGTCCTCAGGATGGTGGTCAGCCGCCTCGACAAGGAAGGGTCGCGCTGCCGCGTCACCGAGATTCCCCAAGACCACGGCGGCGTTGCGCGCCAGACCGACGGGCGTCGCCCGCCAGATCGGCGAGCGGCGGAAGCGCGCACGGAAGCCTTCGGAATCCAGCGTGAGCAACTCCGGAAGATAGAGCGAGGCACCATCGGCGGCTGACGTGCCGCTGAACCCCGTCACCACGCGCCGGTTCCATGGACAGACGTCCTGGCACGTGTCACAGCCGAAGACTCGCGTGCCCATAGCGGGCCTGAGCTCCTCCGGGATAGCTCCCCGATGCTCGATGGTGAGGTAAGAGAGGCAGCGCCGAGCATCGAGCACGCCCGGCGCCACGATCGCGCCGGTAGGACAGGCATCGATGCAGGCCGTGCAGCTTCCACAGGTCGGCATCGTCGATCTCGCCCCATCCGCACGGGCTAACTCGATATCGAGAAGAACCACCCCCAGGAAGAGGAAAGAGCCCAGCCGTGGGTGGATCAGGTTGGTGTTCTTGCCCGCCCACCCCAGGCCCGCAGCCTCGGCCCATGCCCGCTCGAGCACGGGACCGGTGTCAACGTAGCAGCGGGCCGACACCGGTTCGGGGCGAGCCTCGTCGATCAGCTCGGTCAGGCGTTTCAGTCGCGTCAGGAGCTCGTCGTGATAATCAGCCCCCCATGCGTAGCGGGCCACGGCGCCGTGAAGCGGTGGTAGGGGAGCGGCGCCGGGACCGGCGTACGAGGCCCCGACGACGAGCACCGTCCGCGCCTCTGCCATCACATGCCGTGGGTCAGCACGACGCCGGACAGCCTCCGGTCGCGTCAGATAGTCCATCCCCGCCGCATACCCGTGCGCCACCCAGTCAGTGTAGCGATGCCAGGTGGGGCTGGGACCGACGGGCACCGCGCCCACCAGGGCCAGCCCCACCTCAGTCGCCAACTGCCGCAGGTTCAATCCCAGGCTCCGTGCCTACTCAAAGAGGCTGGCGTACATGAGCACGACGGCAATCGCCTCGGTCTCCTCATCCGGCGCCACCAACAGCGACAGAGGGCGCTCGTCAAGCGTCCAGGACGTGGCGATCGTGTCGGCCTGCACCAAGGGCTCACCCACGGGATCCCAGCCCGCGGCGGCAAGAGCCTCCGCATAGAAGGCATGGACCTCCTCGATGGTCGCACCGTCGGTGAGCAGGTAGGTCGACTCCGCCTGGCTGACCATGATCACACCTTCCGGGTCCAGCAGTACACCCTCCGGTAAGCTGCCCAACGCCCTCCCCTCCGGGGGATCGATGGGAATGAACTGGTTGATGTCAGCAACGTCCCGCTGAATCGTCCAGGCCATCGAGTCACCATCGAGCTCAAGACTCATGGTCAGCACGAGCCGCACGAGGAGGGCCGGCAGATCCGCCTCATCAACGATCCAGACATCAGCCGCACCACGTTGCGCGGGATCGTCCTCGTCTGGACCAAAGTCCTCTCCCAGGAGAGCGTCCCAGTTCGTGACCCGCTCCACCGCGAAGTGGCGGGTCTGAAGTCCGTTGAGGGCCTCACGGCCCACATAAGCATAGTCCCCTTGGCCCAGTTGCGAGACCCACGCCTCACTGCCGACCTGATACTCCGTGAAGAGGGCCTCGATCTCAGCTCCGTCGTACTTGCTTGCGTGCATCATCACCCACTGACCGCCATACTCCAGCCACACGTGATCACCGATGCGCACCTGCTCGGTGACCCTACCGTCCACCACCATCGTGAGATGCTCAGCCACCGGATCACGGGTCACCGCCTGCGTGGTCACAGTCGATTCCTCGTAGCCATCGGTCTCAGAGAGGCTATGCCACGTATCCACGACACGGTAGCTATCCAGCCTCGCCAGTCCATCGGTATCGATGCGCAGCCTGCCGTCGTCCTCGGTGGCCTGCACCGTCCCTGTTGCCGGGGCAGTCGCCGGCGAGGTCGCCGTCGGCCCTGCCGGGTCGAGATGGGCAGCGCGCTCGGAGAGGGCCGACCAGATCAGAAGCAACGTGACACACGCGATCACGACGAGGGTGACGCCGCCCAGTAGCCACACCCAGCGCGGCGCACATCCACGTCGCGCCGGCGCGACAGATGGCATCTGCTCATCGGGCATCCGCTCCGTCTTCGCCGGTATGGGCCCACCATCGGACGGGCGATCGGGGGCGACGCCCTCGACCAGCGGCAGGTTCTGCGCCATCGCGCGCGCATCGGGCCACCGCTCATCGATGGGTAGCAGCATCGCCTTGGAGATCACACGGTCGACGGCGGGGCTCACCCCATCGGCGAGCTCTCGCGGCGTCCTGAACTGCTTAGGATAGACCATACGATCGCTCGCCGTCGGCGGTGCCTGTCCGGTCAGAGCGTGGTAAAGGGTCGCACCCAAGCTGTAGAGATCGCTACGCGGATCGGTATGGTAGCCCGTCGTACCCCACTGCTCCGGAGGAGCGTACTCCGGGGTGCCCATCCCCCGCATCACGGTCCGCGTCTGCGGGTCCGACGGATCCCAGAGCTTGACCAGCCCGAAGTCCACCAGGACCGCCCTGCCCTCGGGCGTGATCACCACATTCTGCGGCTTGATGTCGCGATGGAGAACGCCCTGATCGTGGCAGTAGGCCAGGGCATCGAGCAGTTGTCGGGCCCAGGTCAACACCCGGGTCTCAGGCAGCGCGCCCTCACGCCGGATCAGATCGGCGAGGTTCTCGCCCTCGACAAACGCCATCACCAGGTAGTCGTTGCCGTGCTCCTCGAAGGTGTCGGTGACCGGAACCAAGTGCGGATGAGCCAACCGGGCAAGGACGACCGCCTCCTGCTCGAACTGGGTGCGGACCCGCCCGAGGGTCTCCGCATCCAGTCCCGGCTGAGGCACCATCTCTTTCAGCGCGATCGGCTTCTTGAGACGCAGGTCCCACGCGCGGTAGACAGCTCCCATCCCGCCCTGTCCCAGCAGGGCGACGACCCGATAGCGATGCTGAAGCACCTGCCCCGTAGTCAAGGCCATAGGCACCCCTCCGCGTGTACCGCTACATGAACCGCGGGCCGACCTT
>JAXGUU010000043.1:0-16823 GCA_040774145.1 Anaerolineae bacterium | reverse complement strand
CGCCCCACCGGGGCGTCTCTACCACGGCGGTGGGGGGCGGGTGGCCCGTCTGGGGCGCGTAGAGGCGTGACGGAGAGGCCGCCCCGCCGGGAGACGCCCCACCGGGGCGTCTCTACCACGGCGGTGGGGGGCGGGTGGCCCGGCTGGGGTGCGGGGAGGCGACGGCGAACTAGAGGACGGGAGGTCCTGATGCGACGGTTTCGATACGACGGCGACGGCTCTTGGTTCAAGGGCAACACGCATATCCATAGCACGATGTCCGACGGCGGCTGGACGTTCGCGGAGCTTGAGGCGGCCTATGGGGGTGCGGGCTATGACTTTCTCTTCCGCACCGATCACTGGGTCACCTCGCGGGCGGAGCAGGACGGGGGGGATCTTCTGTGGCTCGACGGGGTGGAACTCGACGGCTTCGACGAACAGAGCAGCTACTCCCACGTGGTCTGCTTGGGAGCTTTCGAGGGCATCGCGCGTGAGATGGGCTTCCCCGCGGCGCTGGCGGCGGTGCGCGATCAGGGCGGCTTGCTGATTTTGGCTCATCCGCTGTGGACCGGCAACACGGGTGAGGAGGCGACGCGATGGGGCTTCGACGGTGTCGAGATCTATAATCACGTCTGTCGCTGGCTGAACGGCAAAGGCGATGGGCGGGCGCATTGGCAGGCGATGCTGCGCGACGCCCCGGCAACGCTGGCGATCGCCAGTGATGATGCCCACACGACCGCCTCGCACCCCGGCTGGAACGGGGGATGGATCATGGTGCAGGCGCCCGAGCTGAAGGTGGATGCGATCCTCGCCGCACTGCGCGGTGGGCGTTTCTACAGCACCATGGGGCCCACCTTCCGGACGATCACCTACGACGGGTCGTCGGTCATCGCGGAGACGTCGCCGGTGCAGTTTGCACGGCTCGTCGGACCGGGCTCCCACGGACAACGGCAGGGTAACTTCGAGGGCGAGTCCTTCGAGCACGTCAGCTTTGAGGTGCCCGACGATTGGGCGTACGCCTACCTGGAGATCGAGGATGGTTGCGGCAGACGTGCGTGGACGAACACGCTCTTCGCGGATCCGGCATGACTTAGGGCCGGTGGATGAGGGTATCAGGAGGTGAGGATGGTGAACCAGAACACGGAGACGAGTGACGCCCGGCGGCCGAACATCGTCTTCATTCTTGCGGACGATCAGGGGGCGTGGGCACTGGGCAGCGCGGGCAACCCCGAGGTGCAGACCCCCAACCTGGATCGCATCGCGTCGGCGGGGATACGCTTCGACAACTTCTTCTGTGCGTCCCCGGTCTGCTCGCCGGCGCGCGCCTCGATTCTCACGGGGCGTATCCCCTCGCAGCACGGGGTCCATGACTGGCTGCGGAAGGGGAACCTGAACAGTGAGCGGACGCCCGGATTGGGGTGGGGCGATGATCGGGAGATCGCGTACCTGAAGGGGATGCCGGCCACCACCGAGGTGCTCGCCGATCACGGCTACACCTGCGGGATCAGCGGCAAGTGGCACCTCGGCGACAGCCTGCAGCCGCAGAAGGGCTTCTCCTATTGGCACATTTTCCCCTACGGCGGCGGCAGCTACTTCAACGGCTACTTTATCCGAGAAGGCCGGATCGAGCGCGACAAGCGCTACCTCACCGACGTCATCACCGAGGGTGCGCTGGCGTTCCTCGACGCTCGAGAGGGGGGCGAGGGCCCCTTCTACCTGAGCGTCCACTATACCGCGCCGCACTCGCCCTGGGATCGCCACGAGCATCCCAGGGAGCTGCTGGCACTCTACGACGACTGTCCCTTCGAGAGCTGTCCCGAGGTGTCGGGCGGGCATCCGTGGCAGATCAATAGCGCACCGCGGGGCAAGGGGGAGCGGCGGCGTGAGTTGCTGGCGGGCTACTACGCCGCCATCACCGGACTGGACCGTGGGGTGGGCCAGATCCTCGCGAAGCTGGAGGCGATGGGGGAGCTCGACAACACGCTCCTGATCTTCACCAGCGACAACGGGATGAATATGGGCCATCACGGCATCTGGGGCAAGGGCAACGGCACCTTCCCACAGAACATGTACGATACCTCGGTCAAGGTCCCGATGCTGATGGCGCTGCCGGGCCGGCTGCCTCAGGGGCAGGTCGATGAGCACCTGCTGAGCCACTACGACCTGATGCCGACGCTGCTGGACTACCTGGGACTCGAGTCCGCGGTGCCCGCCGACGCGCTGCCGGGTCGGAGCTTTGCGCCGCTCCTGCGGGGCGAGTCGCTCGATGATCGCGAGCACGTGGTGGTCTTCGACGAGTACGGCCCGGTGCGCATGATCCGCACGCGCGAGTGGAAATACGTGCATCGCTATCCCTACGGTCCGCACGAGCTCTATGACTTGACGCGCGATCCGGACGAGAAGCGTAACCTCGTGGACGATGTCGACCTACAGGACGTGGTGGCGGCGATGAAGGGGCGGTTGGAGACGTGGTGTGCTCGCTACGTCGATCCGGCGCTGGACGGCACGAAGGAGCCGGTCACGGGCAAGGGGCAGATCGATCGCGCGGGCACGACCGGTGAGGGCCGCCGCGCCTACGAGGACGATTGGTGGTATATCGACGAGGACGGACGGCGCCGCGACGATCAGGCGTTCTTCCTCGGTAAGGTGATGAGAAAGGGTGGAGACGACGAGATGGCGAAGCATTCACACAAGCGTCCGACCAAGCTGGAGCGTTTCTGGTATGGTGCCACGTATTACCCCGAGCATTGGTCGCCTGAGGACCGCGAGCACGACGCTGAGCGGATGGCGGAGGCGGGGTTCAACTGCGTCCGTATGGCCGAGTTCGCGTGGGACCTGCTGGAGCCCGAGGAAGGGGAGTTCCATTTCGAGCTCTTCGATGAGGTGATCGCCGAGCTGGGTGCGAAGGGCATCCACACGATCCTGGGGACGCCCACGGCGACACCGCCGCGCTGGCTCACACGCGCCCACCCCGAGATGCTGCGCGTGGATGCCGATGGCGTGAGGATGCAGCACGGATCACGACAGCATGTGTGTCCCAGCGGCGAGACCTTCCGTGCCTACTCGCGCAAGATCACGCGGGCGATGGCGGATCACTATGCCGACCAGCCCTTCGTCATCGGTTGGCAGACGGATAACGAGCTGAACTGCCACTTCAGCGAGTGCCACTGTGAGGCGTGCCAGGGCGCGTTCCGCGACTTCCTGCGAGATCGTTATCACGGCGACATCGGTGCCCTGAACAGCGCCTGGGGCACGGCATTCTGGTCGCAGACCTACCGTGACTTCGACGAGATCGAGACGCCGAAGAACGGCAAGCCCGCCTATGCCAACCCGGCGCACCAGCTCGACTACTACCTCTTTATCTCATGGAACACGGCGCGTTTCCAGCACGAGCAGGTGCAGATCCTGCGCACCCGAGGGTCTCACTGGTTTGTGACGCACAACGGCACTTTCGCGCACATCGACTATCGGGGCGAGTTCGGTCGGGATCTGGACTTCCTGAGCTACGATGTCTATCCCTTCTTCGACACGGATCACAACCACCGCTCGGTGAGCCAGGCCTTCAACCTCGATCAGGCACGAGCGTGGACGGGCAACTTCATGGTGCCGGAACAGCAGTCGGGTCCGGGTGCCCAGGGACACTACATGCACGACACCGCCGAGCCGGGCGAGGTACGCCGCATGGCCTATCTATCGATCGCGCGTGGGGCCGACAGCCTGCTCTTTTTCCGCTGGCGCACCTGCCGTTTCGGCGCAGAGGCCTACTGGTGCGGCATCCTCGATCACGACAACGTCCCGCGCGGTCGCTACGATGAGGTCAAGCAGCTGGGCGAGGAGCTGAGAACGGTGGGGCCAGAGCTGCTCGGGACGCACGTCCGGGTGGATGTAGGCGTCGCAGCGGCGGACGTTGACGTCCACGATGCCCACGCGACCATGTCGTTCGGCCTGCCGTCGCCTAAGCAGGTCGCTGAGACCGTCCACGCTGCCTTCCTCAAGCAGGGGTATGCGGTGGGGTGCGTGCACCCTTCGGATGATCTCACCGGGCTCAAGGTGCTCGTGATCCCGCACTGGACGCTCTTTGACCCGGCGTGGGAGCCCAATCTGCGGGCCTTCGTCGAGAACGGCGGCGTCCTGGTGCTCGGGGCGCGGACGGCGACGCGGGACCTGAACAACAACGTCATCGCCGACACGCCGCCCGGCGTGCTGGGGGGCTATCAGGGCCTTGCCGGCGTGCGGGTCGGTGAGACCAGCCGGCAGAACGCACCGGGACAGCGCGAGCTGACCGTGCGATTCTACCCGGGCGAGGCGCGTGTGACGTCGCGCGACTGGTATGAGCGCGTGGAAGCTCAGCCCGGGACGACGATCATCGCCCGCTGGCTGGAACGGCACCTGCGCATGAAGGCCGCCGTCACCCTCAAGAAGGTCGGGGAGGGGGCGGTGATCTATGTGGGGACCTACCTCAACGAGGAGATTATCGAGGGGTTGATGCCCCACTTCAAGGCCTATCACGAGGACTTCGCGCCGGTGTGGCCCGACGTGCCGGCTGCCGTCCAGGTCGTGGTGCGCGAGAGTGAGGAGAAGCGCCTCTGGTTCTTCATCAACACCAGCGACACGATGGCGAACGTGGCGACGCTGCCGGCAGGCGTCGATCTGATCACCGGGAAGGAGACGGGCACGGCACGCCACTATTTCCAGGCCCACGAGGTGCTGGTCATCAAGGAGGACTGAACCATGAAGTCGCTGCCCTTGAATCAGGTCCGGCTTCTCGATGGCGAGCTGAAACGCAGGTACGACCTCAACCGTGCCTATGTGATGAGCCTGAGCAATCGCAACCTGCTGCAGAACTTCTACTTTGAGGCCGGCATGCTGCGTGGTGTCTTTCGCGCCACGAGCCACGGGGACCACGGCTCGGGGGACGACTGGCACTGGGGTTGGGAGTCCCCGACGTGTCAGCTTCGCGGGCACTTTCTGGGCCATTGGCTCTCAGCCGCAGCGCGCATGGTCGCCGCGACCGGCGATGCCGAGGCCAAGGCGAAGGCCGATGCCATCGTCGCCGAGCTGGCGCGCTGCCAGGCACGCAACGGCGGCGAATGGGCGATGTCGATTCCCGAGAAATACTTCGACCTGGTCGTGCGTAAGCAACCGATTTGGGCGCCGCACTATACGGCGCACAAGACGCTGATGGGGCTGGTCGATATGGTGAAGTTCGCCGGCAGTGAGCAGGCGCTCGAGGTCTTGGTCAGACAGGCCCGGTGGTTCTCGCGCTGGAGCGCTCAGTTCTCGCGAGAGGAGATGGACGATATCCTCGACGTTGAGACCGGTGGGATGCTTGAGGCCTGGGCCGACCTCTACGGACTCACAGGCGAGGCTGAGCACCTGGAGCTGATGCGGCGCTATGAACGACCGCGGCTGTTCGATCGGTTGCTCGCCGGTGAGGATCCGCTCACCAATCGCCACGCGAACACCACGATCCCGGAAGCTCACGGCGCCGCGCGAGCCTACGAGGTGACCGGCGAGGGGCGCTACCGCGAGATCGCAGAGGCCTACTGGAAGAGCGCCGTCACGGATCGCGGCTTCTTCTGTACCGGAGGGCAGACCAACGGCGAGATATGGACGCCGCCGTTTGAGTTTGCTGCGCGGCTGGGGGACAAGACCCAAGAGCACTGCACGGTCTACAATATGATGCGGCTGGCTGATTACCTTTACCGCTGGTCGGGTGCCGCGCAGTATGCCGACTACATCGAGCAGAATCTGTACAATGGCATCCTTGCCCAGCAGAACCCCGTGACCGGGATGATCGCCTACTTCCTGCCGCTGGAGCCCGGCGCTCGGAAGCTCTGGGGATCGCCGACGAACGACTTCTGGTGCTGCCACGGCAGCCTGGTCCAGGCGCCTACCTTTCATCAGGCCTATATCTACTACGAGGGCGATGAGGGGCTCGGCGTGAGCCAGTATGTGCCCAGCGAGGTGCGCTGGGTCCGCGAGGACGTTCCGGTGGTGATCGCGCAGACGCTTGATACACAGGCCTCGCTGCCGGCCCCTGCCACTCCGGATGGTGCGCCGCACCGCCCCAACGAGTGGGCGGTTGAGTTTCGCATCGATGCGGAGCAGCCCGTGGCGTTCTCCCTGGATCTGCGCCTGCCTTGGTGGCTTGCCGATCGGGCTGCGATCTCGATCAACGGCGAGGCCGTGCCGGTGACGAGTGGTCCGTCGAGTTACGCGCAGTTGCAGCGTGTGTGGCATCGGGATCGGGTGTGCGTCGTGTTGCCCAAGGCCCTTGTCCTCAGCCCGCTGCCCGACGATATGGGACGTGCTGCCTTCCTGGATGGCCCCATCGTCCTTGCCGGGCTCTGCGACGAGGAACGGGCACTCTATGGTGACGAGGACGATCCCACGTCGATCCTCGCCCCACACAACGAGCGCGAGTGGACGGTGTGGCAGCATGGGTACCGCACCATCAACCAAGAGCGCAACTTCCAATTCAAGCCGCTCCACGAGATCGTGGATGAGCGGTATACCGTCTACTTTCCGATTCGACCGGCGCGGTGAATCGGACCACGAAAGGGGCGTCTGAGATGCTTGAGTCTGCTTTTCCCGCTGACGAGTTTGCGCGTCGCCGTGAGCGGATCTGTGCCGCGATCGGCGATGCGCACGCCCTGATCGCCGGTGTTGAACCGTCACGTGGATGTCTCCCGCTGCGGCAGACGAATGCGTTTTTCTATCTCGCCGGCGTGGAGACCGCCCAGTCGTCGCTCTTGAGCGATGGGCTAAGGCGCGCAAGCACGCTCTTCCTGCCGCCGCGAGGCAAGGCCCAGATGGCCGAGGGCGCGCCGCCGGGGCTGGAGGACGCCGAACTGGTACGGGCGATGACAGGGGTCGAGGAGGTCGCTTCGCCGGCGACGCTCGCCGACCGGCTGGCCGACGTGCAGGTGGTCTACACCCCGCACGCGCCGTCCGAACTCCGCGCCACCTGTCGACACGAGCTCAACGCAGCCAACGCTGCCCTGGCACGGGACCCGTGGGATGGGCGCCTGACCCGCGAGCAGCACCTGATCGCGCTCCTGCGCTCCCGCTATCCGGGCCTAGTGATCCACGATCTGACGCCGCTGCTTGACGAACTGCGCTCGGTGAAGAGCGCGCGCGAGATCGCCGTGATGCGCCGCGCCGGCAAGCTCAGTGCGGCGGCGGTCCGTGCCGCCATGCGGGTGACGCGCCCCGGCGTAAGGGAGTACCAGCTCGGCGCGTTGGCCAACTATCTCTACGCCGTCGCCGGCGCCCGGGGGGAGGGCTATCGCCCGATCATCGCCGCCGGCGACAATATCTGGTACGGTCACTACTTCCGGCTCGATGCTGCCCTGGAGCGTGGGCAGCTGGTCCTGATGGATGTCGCCCCTGAATGCGACTACTACACGAGTGATATCGGGCGCATGTGGCCTGTTGATGGGACCTACCTGCCGTGGCAACGGGAGCTCTACGGCTACATTGTCGAATATCACAAGGTCCTGCTGTCCGGCATACGACCGGGGTCCGGACCTGACGAGGTGTTGCACGAGGCGGCGGAGGTGATGCGCGGCGTCTGGGAGCGCTGGCCCTTCTCGAAGGCCTGCTATCGTGAGGGCGCGCGCAAGACTCTGGCGTTTGGCGGGCACCTGTCGCACCCGGTGGGGATGGCGGTCCACGATGATGGCGGCTATCGGGAGCGACCTTTCGTGCCGGGCACCGTTTTCGCCGTCGACCCCCAGATGTGGATCCCCGAGGAGCAGCTCTACATCCGCGTTGAGGACACGGTCGTGGTCACCGAGACCGGCATCGAGAACCTGACGGCGGATGCGCCGTTGGAGCTGGATGAGGTCGAGCGGGTGATGCGCGAGGAGGCGATGGACCTTCCGCTGATGGCTCGGGAGAGCGGGTGATTTTCGTCTAAATGTTCTAAGTTGTCGTTGACAAGCCCCGGGTTTGATGCTATAGTAGGGACATAGCTGAGTACTTTCCTTGCAGGCAGTCGACGGCTGACCCTAGATGTTGTGTCCTAGGGGGCCTTGGGTACAACCTGGGGATGATTCAAACACACAAGCAATGCAAGTTCATATTGCATTGCTTTATGTTTCTTTGTGCCTCGTTGGTCGTGCCGCGTCAGGATAGCCATCGCCTGAGGGTCTGTTGGGTTGCCTGCGGGTGTTCCGGATCCAAGCCCTAACCTCACCACATGAGTCGCGCCCGCGCTTTGGGCCACATCAGAGAGGAGTACCTGACGCATGGCGATTGAGCGCGTGATGAAGCGGGATGGGACGACAGTTGTCTTCGAACGGGGGCGCATCGAGGAGGCGATCTATGCCGCGGCACGGGCGGCGGGGAATGGGGTGGGGCGCACGTGGGCCGAGACCCTGTCCTGGGCCGTGGTCGGGCTGATCGAGGAGCGCGTCAACGGAAGCGGTCAGGTTCCCCACGTCGAGGAGATCCAGGACATCGTCGAGGAGGTCCTGGTCAAGTCGGGTAACCCCAAGGTCGCCAAGGCCTACATCCTCTACCGCCAGCAACGAGCTGCGGCACGCGACACCACGCGTATGCTTCTCGACTCGGAGAAGCTGGTGGACGACTATCTCGGGCGCGCGGACTGGCGTGTCAGCGAGAACAGCAACATGAACTACTCGCTGCAGGGGCTGAACTTCTACCTGGCCTCGTCCATCGCAGCGCGCTATTGGCTGCACCGGATCTATCCCCCTGAGGTCCAGGAGGCGCACACCAGCGCCGATCTGCACATCCACGATCTGGGGATGTTGTCGGTCTACTGCTGCGGGTGGGATCTGCAGGATCTGTTGGAGGAGGGTTTTGGTGGCGTCTCGGCGAAGGTGGAGAGCAAACCGCCGCGCCACTTGCGCACCGCGTTGGGCCAGCTGGTCAACTTCTTCTATACGCTGCAGGGCGAGTCGGCGGGCGCCGTGGCGGTCTCCAACTTCGACACGCTGCTGGCGCCGTTCGTGCGCGCCGACAACCTCAACTACCGGCAGATCAAGCAAGCGGTCCAGGAGTTCGTCTTCAACATCAATGTCCCGACGCGCGTGGGGTTCCAGACGCCTTTCACGAACATCACGATGGATCTGACGCCCCCTTCGACCTTGGCGAACGAGCCGGTGATCGTCGGCGGGGAGACGCTGGACGCCGTCTACGGCGATTTCCAGCCGGAGATGGACCTGATCAACCAGGCCTTCGCGGAGGTGATGCTCGAGGGCGATGCCCATGGGCGCGTCTTCACCTTCCCGATCCCGACCTACAATATCACGCCGGACTTTGACTGGGACAACGAGGCGTTGGCCCCGATCTGGGCGATGACGACGCGCTATGGGATCCCCTATTTTGCCAACTTCGTCAACAGCGACATGAGCGTTGAGGACGCGCGGAGTATGTGCTGCCGCCTGCGGCTCGACAACCGCGAGCTGCGCAAGCGGGGGGGCGGCCTCTTTGCTGCCGCGCCGCTTACGGGTTCGGTCGGTGTCGTCACGATGAACCTGGCGCGCCTGGGCTACGTCGCGCGAAATGAGAGCGATTTCCGTGACCGACTGGAGCGGCTGATGGAGGTCGCCAAGACCAGCCTGGAGATCAAGCGCAAGATGCTGGAGCAGCTCACCGAGCGCGGGCTCTATCCCTACAGCCATCACTATCTGCGTGGGGTGAAGGAGAGCACGGGCCACTTCTGGGGCAACCACTTCTCGACCATTGGGCTCAACGGGATGAACGAGGCCTGCCTTAACTTGCTCGGCGTGGGGATCGGACATCCTGAAGGACAGGCCTTCGCGGTACGGGCGCTGGGCTTCATGCGTGAGGTGCTGGCGCGCTTCCAGGAGGAGACGGGCAACCTCTATAACCTCGAGGCGACGCCTGCGGAGGGCGCGACCTATCGACTGGCGCGTGAGGACAAGGAGCGCTTCCCCGAGATTGTCACGGCGGGCACCGAGACCGCGCCCTATTACACGAACTCGACGCATCTGCCCGTCGACTTCAGTGAAGACCTCTTTGAGGTGCTCGATCATCAGGACGAGCTGCAGACGCTCTATACCGGGGGGACGGTGCTCCACATCTTCCTGGGCGAGCAGATCGATGACTGGCGCCAGGCACGGCGCCTCGTGCGGACCGTCGCGGAGAGCTACCGGCTGCCCTATTACACGCTCACCCCGACGTTCAGCATCTGCCCGGTCCACGGCTATATCGCCGGTGAGCACGCCTTCTGTCCTTACGAGCACACGGCGGAGGAGCTGGCACGTTTCGGGAAACCCGTTTCAGGGGACTAACAGCAAGGAGATCGATATGGTGGCGACAGAGCAGCGAGGTGACGAGATAGGTGTGGATGAGGCAACGACCGAGGTGAAGGTGCCCTGCGAGGTCTACTCGCGGATCGTGGGCTACCTGCGGCCCGTTCAGGCCTGGAACCGCGGCAAGCAACAGGAGTACGCCGAGCGGACGGTCTTCAGGGTCGAGGCTGCTGAGGAGCCCGACGCTCAAGCTTCAAGCTAGGTGGGACGGGGCGTAGCCGCCGGATCCCCCCGGCGGCTACGTTGCGACCGAATCTGTGAAGATCGACCTCAGAGGATGGGCGCGGACGTCGCTGATCGACTTTCCCGGTCATATTGCCACGGTGCTCTTCACCGGCGGCTGCGATTTCCGGTGCCCGATGTGTCACAACCGCGAGCTGGTGCTGCGGCCCGCGACGCTTCCTCTCATTGACCCCGCCGAGGTGCTGGCCTTCGTGGCACGGCGCGCCGGCAAGGTGACCGGCGTTGTGGTGACCGGCGGTGAGCCGTTGCTGCAGCCCGGGCTAGCCCCCTTCCTGGCAGCGCTTCGCGATCACGGTGCTGCTATCAAGCTCGACACCAACGGCTATCATCCGGAGCCCCTTGCGGCGCTGCTGGATGACGGTCTCGTCGATTACGTGGCGATGGACGTCAAGGCGCCTTGGGCCAAGTACGCCCTGCTTGCCGGGCGTCCGACGCTGGATGCCGCACGACCGGCAGCCTCGATCGAGCTGCTGTGCAGCCGTGGGGTGGCGTGCGAGTTCCGCACCACGGTGGTCCCCGGCCTGCTCGACGGCGACGACATTGAGGCGATTGCGGGCTGGTTGGCGGACGTTGGCGGTGCCTCGACTCGCTACGTGCTGCAGCAGTTCCGCGGGGTTCAGACGCTGGACCCGGCTCTGGAGGGACGCGCGCCCTATAGCATGGATGAGCTGGAGACCATGGCTGACCGTGCCCACCGCCGGCTCGACGATGTCACTCTCCGCGGCGCGACGTAGGCGGCTAGCTGAGCCGCCCGCTGCTCGTCAGCGATGGTGGGACGGTCGGGTCAGCTACCCGGCCCACATCTGCGTGGTGGGCGGCTAGCCGAGCCGCCCGCTGTGCGCTTGCGGTGTTGGGCCGGTCGGGTCAGCTACCCGACCCACATCTGCATGTTGGGCGGCTAGCTGAGCCGCCCGGTGTGCGCCTGCGATGGTGGGCCGGTCGGGTCAGCTACCCGACCCACATCTGCATGGTGGGCGGCTAGCTGAGCCGCCCAGGGCTCGCCCCGCGGAACCTCCCGACGATGGACGACGTCCATAGGATGTACTCGTCCATGTTGAAAGGAGATGCCCCCATGTCCCGCAAGAAATGGATGTTCCTCGGCCTCGCCCTGACCGTCGTGCTGATCAGTGGTCTGGTGGGCGCGATCGCGCTCATCGATACGCTGCCTCAACGCCTGAGCCAGCACGAGACCATCGTCCTGGGCCAGTCCCGCCTGGTGCCCGGCAGCACCGCCGCGATGCGCGTGGTGGTCCGCGACAGTCGCGATGCGACACCGCTGCCGGGCGCGCGGGTGAAGGTGTTGCTGCGCTCTGCGGAGGTCTCGCGCACCCTCTACGAAGGTGCGGCGGATGCAGCCGGCGCGCTCGACGTCAGCTTCGCCGTGCCCGACGATCTGGCGGGCGAGGGAACCCTGGTCGTCGAGACCTCGTCGTCGCTCGGCGCTGATCGGCTGGAGAAGCTGGTCACCCTCGCACGCGACTATCGCCTGCTCGTCAGCACCGACAAGCCGCTCTACCAGCCCGGACAGGTGATCCACGTCCGTACGCTGGCCTTGGGCGCATTCGACCGCATCCCGGCGCGCGATGCGGAGGTGACGCTCACGATTGCCGACGGCAAGGGCAATACCGTCTTCCGGGAGATGTTGACGACTTCGTCCTTCGGCGTAGCAGCGACGGACTTCCAGCTCGCCGACGAGGTGAACACCGGACCCTACAAGATCACGGCGTCCCTGGCGAACACGACCTCCGAGAAGACGGTGACCGTCGAGCCGTACGCGCTGCCCAAGTTCGAGGTGGAACTGAGGACCGATCGCGCCTACTACCGGCCCGGGGAGCGTGTCGAGGGGACCCTTTCAGCCCGCTATTTCTACGGCAAGCCGGTGGCGGGCGGTCGTGTGGTCATCGAGGGCTTCACCTACGATGTCGAGCGGAACCTGGTCGTCACGATCGAGGGGGAGACCGATGAAGAAGGTGTGCTGGACGTCGGTTTCGACCTGCCCGGCTACCTCGTCGGCACCGACCTCGACGATGGTCGCGGTCGCTTCTATCTGGAGGCGCGGGTCACCGATCTGGCAGCGCACACGGAGGTAGGGCGCGTGTCGCTTCCTGTGTCGACCGACGGGCTGGTCATCGATGCGATACCGGAGGGCGGGCTGCTGCGCGAAGGGGTTGAGAACATCCTCTACGTCCTCACGAGCACGCCCAACGGTGCGCCGATCGAGGCCGATGTACGTCTGAGGCTGGATGACAGCGGAGAGGAGCTGACGGCGCGGACGGGGCAGCACGGTCTGGCTGAGGTCCGCTTCACGCCGATGTTGCGCACGACCCGGATCACCTTAAGCGCCCGCGATGAGACCGGAGCGGAGGCGGTGCGCAGCTTCGGATTCAGCGGCACCGGTGGCGATGAGACCGTTCTGTTGCGTCCTGATGGGGCCATCTACCGCGTCGGTGACACGCTGGGGGTCACAGTGCTGGCCTCGCAGGCGCGGGGTTATGCCTATCTCGACATCGTGCGCGAGGGTCAGACCGTGAGTACCCGCGCCGTTGAGATCGTCGACGGGCGCGGCGAGGTAGCGGTGGAGCTCACGCCGGATCTCTACGGCACGCTGGAGCTGCACGCCTACAAGATCCTCAGCGATGGTCGCATCATCCGTGATACGCGGCTCGTCGTGGTCGATGAAGCCGCCGACCTGGTCGTTGACGTGGTTCCAGGCGCCGAGACGTACCGTCCTGGCGAGGATGCGACGCTCGATGTGCAGGTGCGCGACGTCGACGGCGTGGGCCTGCAGGCTGCCGTCGGCCTGGCGGTGGTCGACGAGGCCGTCTTCGCCCTGGCGGAGCAGGACCCGGGTTTTGCCAAGCTCTACTTCATGTTGGAACAGGAGCTGCTGGTGCCCAAGATCGAGCTCCACGGCTTCAGCATCCCCGATCTCGTACGGGACCCTTGCGTCGCCGGGGACGAGGTCGGTTGTCCCGCTCCCCTGCGTGAGGCGCGAGCGGGAGCCGGGCGGGCGGCGTTAGCCTCGGCTGTCGTCCGGGACGCGGACCCCTTCACCCTGGCGGAGAACTCGCACGACCAGGCGGTTGAGCGCGCGACGGCGCGCCAGCGTACGCTCTACCGGGGCGTCGCCGCGACGGCCTTCGGGCTCACCCTTCTCGTGCCGCTCGCCGCGCTGGCGTTGAGCGGTGGCGCGGCGGTCCATCAGGGCACCTTCTGGCGGAGCCTCGGCCTCGCGGCGCTCGCCATCGTGGTGGCAGCGCTGAGCCTGGCGGGTATCGAGTGGGTCGTCAGTATGTTCGCCTGGCGCGTGCGCGAGCTGGCGTCAGCTGCCGTGGCGGGTGCCACCGTGCTGGCGGGGCTCGCCGGTCTGGTCGTGCTCCTCGTGACGACGATCCGCGCCCGTGACGCGATCACCGGCGCGATGCTGGCCCTGTTGCCGTGCCTCGTGCCGCTTTTGGTGATCCTGGCCTGGTCGGTGGAGGGGGGGCGGGTCACGCCCGACGACTGGATGTTCGCTGCCGGCATTGTCGCCGTCCTGCTGCTGGCCCTTGCCACTTTCCTCAGAGCGATGGGGCTCCTATGGGAGCGGCGGGCCGTCGCCGGCGTTGCCGCGCTGGCGCTGGGTCTGCTGCTCTTCGGCCTCGTGGTGCCTGTGGTCGCGGTGGGCTTGACGGCGGGCCGTGCGAACGGCGGCATGGCCCTGGGTCAGCGCGAGATGCCGGCGGGCGCGCTGCCACCGATGGCGATGGAGCTCGCCGTGGACGAGGCCGTTTGGGTGGAGAAAGCAGAAGAGCAGGTGATGGCCGAGGAGGCGGCACCCGGCACGGGTGCCGCAGCGGAGGGCGGCGCACTGCGGCTGCGGCAGTACTTCCCCGAGACGATGCTCTGGCTGCCCGACGAAGTCACCGACAGCGAGGGGCACCTCGTCGTGGGGTTTCCCGTGGCGGACAGCATCACGACCTGGCGCGTCGCGGCCCTGGCATCTTCCCAGGATGGGCGATTGGGAAGTGCCACAGGCGCACTGCGCGTCTTCCAGGACTTCTTCATCGACCTGGACCTACCCGGCTCGCTGACGGTGGGCGATGAGATCTCGGTACCGGTGGGCGTCTTCAACTACCTGCCCGAGGCGCAGAGCGTGCGACTCGAGGTCGAGACGGCGCCCTGGTTTGAGTTGCGCGACGAGGCGGTCAAGGAGATCCACATCGCCGGCCATGACATCACCGTGGTCACCTTCCGCATCCGGGCGCTGGACTTCGGACAGCAGCCCTTCCAGGTCACGGCCTACGGCAGCCGGCTATCCGACGCGATCCGGCGAGAGGTGCGCGTCTTCCCCGACGGCAAGCCCTACCGCTTCTCCGCGTCGGATCGGCTCAGCCCGACGGTGCCCGCGGAGGTGCCGGTGCAGCTACCCACGGAGACGATTCCGGGCACGCAATCGCTGATGGTGAAGATCTACCCCGGCGTGGTCAGCCAGGTCGTTGAGGGGCTCGACGCGCTGTTGAGGATGCCCTACGGCTGCTTTGAGCAGACCTCGTCGACCACCTATCCCAACGTCTTGGTGTTGGACTACCTGAGGACGGCGGGACAGGTCTCACCCGAGGTGCAGATGAAGGCCGAGGAGTACATCAACCTCGGCTACCAACGCCTGACGACGTTCGAGGTGCCGGGGGAGCCGGGCGGCTTCAGCCTCTTCGGCGATGCGCCCGCCGATCCGATGCTCACGGCCTACGGCCTGCAGGAGTTCGGTGATATGAGCCGCGTGGCCGATGTCGATCCGGCGCTGATCGAGCGCATCGCCGACTGGCTCATCGACCGTCAGGCGGGTGACGGTTCGTGGCAGGGCGTCGAGGGCTTCCATGAGACGAGCATCACCGGGCTGACGGAGCGGGTGCCGGTGACGGCGTGGATCGTCTGGGGGCTGACGGACGCCGGCTATGCCGACCACGCCGCGACCCAGGCGGGCGCGAGCTTTCTCCGCGAGCATCTGTCGGAGGCCGAAAACGCCTACGACCTGGCGATGGTAGCGAACGCGCTGGTGGCGGTGGACCTCAAGACCGGTGGCATCACCGACGCGACTGAGGCGGTCCTGGTGCGCCTCGCCGGCATGGCTCAGCGCGACGGGGAGGCGGCCTTCTGGGAGGCGGGCCGCGAGACCTATATGGGCGGCTACGGCATCAGCGAACAGCTGGAGGTCACGGCGTCGGCTGCGCTGGCGCTGCTGCGCGCCGGGCGACAGCCCGAGTTGGCCAATGCGGCGCTCACCTTCCTGGTGCGCAGCAAGGACAGCTTCGGCACCTGGGAGACGACCTCGGCGACTGTGATGGCGCTCAAGGCCTTCGTCGAGAGCGTGCGCTCGGGGGCGGAGGATGTCGATGCAACGGTGGTGATCACCGTCGACGGCGGTCGCGAGCGCAGCCTCCGGGTCACGCCGGAGACCTTCGATGTGGTCCAGTCGATCGTCTACGAGGATCTGCCGCTGGGACGCGACATGGCCATCGGCATCGCCGTCGAGGGCGAGGGCAACCTGATGTACCAGGTGACGGCGAGCGGGTATCTGCCGTGGGAACGCGTCCATGCCTATCCCGAGCTGCTGCCCGCCGGCGAGCTGGTGACGATCGATGTGGCCTACGACCGGACCGAGCTCGCGGTCGATGATACGGTGGAGGTGAGCGTGGCGGTGCGGATGCAGATGCCGGAGGGGGTCGCCGAGCAGGCGATCATCGACCTGGGCCTGCCGCCGGGCTTCACCGTCGAGACCGAGGATCTGGCGCGTCTGGTGGCCCGCTTCCAGGATCTGCCGGAGGACTACCCTGATGCTCAGGTGAAACGCTTCGAGCTCACCGGACGGCAGATCATCCTCTACGTGCGCAATCTGAGTGGGGCGCAGCCGCTGACCTTCAGCTATCGCTTGCGGGCTAACTTCCCGCTGGTGGCTCAGACGCCGGCGAGCACGGCGTATGACTACTACAACCCCTCGACGGCGGCGGATGCGGCGCCGCTGACGCTGACCGTGGTGGGGGAGTAGACGGGCTGTCGTGGCATCCCGCCCAAAGCCGTTCCGCCGGCTTTGGGCGGTGGTCTGACGAGAGCGCCCCGTTGAGCGAGCCGTTGATGCCTATCGAGGCGGGCAACCGCTCAAGGCCCGATGTGGTATCCCGCCCAAAGCCGTTCCGCCGGCTTTGGGCGGTGGTCTGACGAGAGCGCCCCGTCGAGCTAGCCGTTGATGCCTATCGAGGCGGGCAACCGCTCAAGGCCCGATGTGGTATCCCGCCCAAAGCCGTTCCGCCGGCTTTG
>JAXGUU010000042.1:0-16986 GCA_040774145.1 Anaerolineae bacterium | reverse complement strand
GGTCAGTCCGCGGGTCCGTCAGCTCGGCAAACTGGGCTTCCAACGTCGGGGCTTTGTTCATCACACCACCTCCCTACGATTTTGCGTTGTCTGCCCTATTCTACCCCATCTCCTATCCTGACTTCAGATGCGTACGCCCTGATGGGACGGCAGACTCAACCGCGGCCGGCGGAGTCGCCTCCGCGTCCGACGCCCCGGGACGGGGCTGTAAGCTTGCGGTTGTGGGCCGGTCCAACAGCGAGCGAAATGCGATAGCCCTGATGGGTGCGCAAGCCGGAGGCATGCGCTACAGGGCGGGATGCCGGGTGAGGGGACAGCCGATCGCGTCGAGCACGGTCTGCGTTTGGGCCTCGTCGGTGGGGTCGGCGATGCGGTGGCCTATCCAGCCGATCTCGCCGGCGCCTGGGTGGTAGGCCAGGAGCACGACCTCGTGATCGTCGGGCACATTCAGGTCGGGGTCAGTCGTGGCGCGGTAGCTCAGCAGGGCGCAGTGGATCTGTGAAGGGGGGAAGGTCGGTGCCTGTGCGCTACCGGCGAGGTCGATAAGGTCGGTTTCGCTTTCGATCCGCCAGGCGGAGCGGCTCATCTCGCGGGTGAAGCGCTCGGGGTGGGTGGCGGGTGCAGTGGCGACCACGGTGGTTACCCGGCCATCACTCTGATTCAGCATATCGACGTAGCCGTGCAGCTGGGTCTGCCAGCCGGACGCGGCTTCCGCCTCGCGTTCTGCCGCCGTTCGTGTCCGGCTGAGGGCCTGCCGGAGCAGGAAGGCTGCACCGAGGAGCACCACGAGGCCGAGGGCGCCGATCAACCAGCGGGCACCTGATGATAGGCTCATAGGATCCTTTCGTCGCATTGAGGGAGCACGGTGTTGATTGTAACCCCGGATCGGGTGCTTCGACAAGCCAAGGGAGTCGACTATAATCTGAGCGTCGGGCGGCGTTGGCGCCGCACGTTTCCCTGGATGAATGGAGCGCGCGATGGATCAAGACGATAACCTGACGTATGAAGAGGCCCTGACGGAACTCGAGGCTATCCTCACCAAGCTGGAGGGCGAGGGGCTGACGCTGGATGAGACGGTGACGCTCTATGAACGCGGGCGGGTCCTGACCCGGCACTGCCAGCAGTTGCTCGACAAGGTCGAGCTGCGGGTTCAACAGGTGCGTGAAGGTGAGAACGGTGAGGTCCGCGTCGAGCCGTTCCCCATGGAGCCCAACGGATGAGGCCTCGACGGGCGCGACGGCGACGGTGGGCGGGGGAACCGCAACGGGTCTGTGCCGGGGTGCTGGTGCTGCTCGTCCTCTTGACGGGCTGTATGGTCCCGATCCCCACCGTCCAACCGCTCACGGTCATCGATCCGGTCGAGGAGGTGCAGACGCTGGGCCTGGATGGGGCCTCACGTGCCGTCGTGCGGCTCAGGCTGCTGTCGCGCACGCTCTCGGTGCGGGGGATTGACGGCGGTGACCTGCTCCGCGGACGCTTTCGCTACAACGTTCAGGAGTGGGCCCCCAACATCAGGCAGGAGACCGGCGCCGAGTCAACGCAGGTCACGGTGGGTCAGGGCCTGGGATCGCAGATCCCGCTGGGCCGGCAGGATACCTACCAGAACGATTGGGAGGTCGACCTGGGACGCGGCATCCCGCTCGACCTAGGCATCGATATGGGCGCAGGCGAAGCGTCACTGGACCTCACCGGCCTGTGGCTCAGCAGTCTGTCGGTCACGTCGGGCAGCACGGACCTGGTGTTGGCCTTTGGCGCGCCCAATCCCGAGCCCTTGGGCAGCCTGCAGCTGACCGCCGGCGCGGGCAAGGTCACGGCCACCGGATTGGGGCATGCCAACTTCGATCAGCTCGCGGTGCTCGGTGGTGCCGGGGCTGTGGATCTCGATTTCAGCGGGGCGTTCCACCGCTCGGCGATGGTGGATATCAAGGCCGGAGCAGGGCGTGTGACGGTTCGCGTGCCGGCGGGCATCGGCTCGCGCGTCACGCTGGGTGGGGTCTCGCTTGGGAACGTCGAGGTCACCGGGTTCGCCAAGCAATCCGACGACGTCTACGTGAACGGCGCCTACGGTCAGGCCCCGCTCACCCTGACGATCAAGATCACCACGGGCGTCGGGTCGGTCTCGCTGATCTCAGAGTAAGGGGATGGCTACTCGATCGCGTTACGTCAGGCTGGTCGATGAGCACGGACAGGCGCTACCGCTCCAGGTGCGGCGCTGTGACACCTTCGGATGCCGCCTGCGGGGTCTGACCTTTCGCCTACGGCTTGCCGAGGATGAGGGGCTCCTCTTTGTCGAGCCCCGGGAGAGCCGCTTGGGTACCGCGATCCACATGGCCTTCGTCTTCTTCCGCATCGGCGTGGTGTGGCTGGACGGCGAGGGCACGGTCGTGGACAAGGTCGTGGCACGGCCTTTCCGCCCCTTTTACGCCCCCCAGGCGCCGGCGTGCTATTTCCTGGAGGGGCCGCCCGCGCTGGTCTCGCGGGTCGAGGTGGGCGAGCGCTATACGATTGAAGCCTGCACCGACGAGGGCGTGGATGGGAAGGGATAGACCCACAGCGCGGCACCGGCTGCGGGCCTGGTTATGCCTCCTGCTGTCGGCGCTCTTCCTGACCCTGGTCCCGCGTGCCGTCGTCGCCCAGGCCGTGTCCTCGGGTTCGGACGGCTATCGCGTGCAGCCGGGAGACACCCTGGGGGCGATCGCGGAGCGCTTTGGTCTATCCACCCGCACCTTGATGGTCGCTAACGGCCTGCGCCATCCCCGGGATCTGCGCGTCGGTCAGGTGTTGACACTCGGCGTCGGGGACGGTCGGGAGGGTGCGCGGACCGCGGTGGACTGGGAGGTCGAGCTGTTGAGCTTGAGCCGGGCTGCGGGTGTGAGCGTCAACCGGGTCGCGCAGGCCAACCAGCTGCTGCGCCCCACGGAGCTGCCTGTGGGGCTGGCCCTCTGGCTCCCCGATCATGTGCCGGCGATGATGGTGCCGACCGCAGGCGATCCCCTGCTCCAGCGCGCGCCCCGCGTCGCTGTCGCTATGCGGCAGGGCGTGCGTCTCTGGGAGGTCCTCGCGCTGAATCCGCTGCCGGGCACGCTGGGCCAGCCGTTGCTCGTGCCCGCGTGGGCGGGACCGAGCGCCGGCGCGGGTGCTGAGGGCGCACGCCCGCGCATCGTGGAGCGGGTGTCGGTGTCGGCCCAGCCGGTCGCGCGGGGCGACATGGCTGTGGTGAGTGTCACGACGTCGGAGCCGGTGACCTGCGCCTTCACCTACGCGGATATGTCGGAGCTCTGCCGCGGCACCGAGGGCAGCGCCACCCAGTGGCATGCCCTGGTCGCGTTCTCGCCGATGCGCACGCCCGGGCCGGTGACCGTGACCCTCCAGCTGAGCCCTGCCGAGGGTGAGATGGTGGCGCTGCCGGTGGTGCTGCACGTCACGGGCGGTCGCTTCGATTACGAGCGGCTCGACCTCCCCTCGGATCGGCAGGCGCTGCTTGACCCCGCGCTCAGCCAGGCCGAGACGGCGAGGATCGCGAGCCTGCGGCCCCTGCGTTCGGCGACGCGCCATTGGACCTACCCCTTCCGCCTGCCGGTTGAGTCGGCGGTCACCTCCTATTTCGGATCACGCCGTTCGTACGGCTATGGCTTCACCGGCTATCACGCCGGCACCGATTTCGACGGTGAGGTCGGCATGCCGGTGATGGCCCCTTCCGGGGGCGTGGTCGTGTTAGCCGAGTCGCTCGTCGTCCGCGGGAACGCGATCATGATCGACCACGGCTGGGGTGTCGTGACCGGCTACTGGCATCTCTCAGCGATCGATGTCGCTGTGGGGCAGCACGTGGAAGCGGGCGAGCGCATCGGCGCGGTGGGCAACACGGGCCTGTCGACCGGCGCGCACCTCCATTGGGAGCTGTGGGTGAACGGCGTGGCGGTCAATGTGCTCTCATGGCTCGATCCCGACGGCCCCGCTGCCGTGCTGGGTCCGATGCCGTGACGACCGCCGCTGCCTCGGCCGGCGGCGGGCCGCGTGACGGAGTCGGGCGGGAGGTGCAGCACCACGCCGAGGTCGCCTCAACGAACGACCTGGCGCGGGCGGCGGCGTCGGCGGGTGAATGTGAGGGACTGGTCATCGTCGCGGAAGCCCAGACGGCGGGACGCGGGCGGCTGGGGCGCACCTGGCAGGCGCCTCCCGGGACCTGCCTGCTGATGTCGATCCTCTTCCGACCGCAGGCGCCCTTCGTGTCGCAGGCGGCGCGGACCACGATGCTGTGCGGTCTGGCCCTGCGGGAGAGCGTGAGGGCGCTCGCGGAGGAGGGCCCCGCCCACGAAGCGCAGCTGAAGTGGCCGAACGATCTGATCGTACCGGCGCCCGAACGACCGGCGAGGTGGGCGAAGCTCGCCGGCATGCTCAGTGAGGTCGTCCTCGATGCGGCGCAGCGCCGGCCGCTGGCCCTCATCGTGGGGATCGGGCTGAACGTCAACGTCCCACCGGCGGCGTTGGCGGATCTGGGGCCCCACGCCACGAGCCTGTTGGCGCTGCTGGGGTGCCCTGTTGACCGAACGGCCCTGCTTCAGGAGCTGGTTGGGGCTATCGACCGGCGGTACGCGGCGCTGCGGCGCGGTGTGGACCCCCTTCCCGCGTGGCAGGGGGCGCTGGCGTGGTTGGGGGAGACGGTCGAGGTGCACGGCCCTCAGGAGAGCTGGGTGGGTGTGGCCGAGAAGGTCGATGAGACCGGCGCCTTATGGTTGCGCATGGATGATGGGCGGCTGCGCGCCTTCTCCGCGGGCGACGTCAGCCTGCGGCCCCGGTAGGGTAGGCACCGGATTGTCCTTCAGGCGAACTGGATTATGATCAGTCGGGTCGCCGGCTACGGGCCTGCACACCGTCAACCTTGAGGAGTCTTCGGCTATGCGTTATCTCATCATCTCCGATATCCACAGCAATATGCCGGCGTTGGAAGCTGTATTGAGAGACGCCCCGCGCTATGACGAGGTGATCTGTCTCGGCGACCTCGTCGGCTACGGGCCGGATCCCAACGCGTGCGTGGATCGATTGCACGACCTGGCCAAGGTCTGCCTCGCCGGCAACCATGACTGGGGCGCGATCGGTCAGGCGGATCTCACCATTTTCAATCGCGACGCGCGTCAGGCGTTGATCTGGACCCAGGGTGAACTGACGGCGTCACGCCTGGCTTTTTTGAAGTCGTTGTCACCTCAGCAGCAGCTGGAGGGCGGCATCTTGCTTAGCCATGGCAGCCCGCGGGATCCGGTGTGGGAGTATCTGGTCGATATCTCGTCGGCGATGATCAATTTCGCCGAGGTCGGCTTCGAGATCGCACTCGTGGGCCATTCACACTTGCCGATGGCGCTGGCGTGGTGGGAGGAGGAGCGGAGGGTACAGCCGTTGCGTGTAGAGCTGGGTACCCGGCTGCAGCTCGGCGCCCGACGCTTCATCCTCAACCCGGGCAGTGTGGGGCAGCCGCGCGACGGCGACCCGCGCGCAAGCTATGCCTTGCTGGACACCGAGGAGATGACGTGGCGTTTTCTGCGGGTCGAGTACCCCGTCGAGATCACGCAGGAGCGTATGCGGGCGAAGGTGTTGCCCCAGCGGCTAATCGATCGTTTGGAGATCGGACGGTAGTACGTCACTGACCTATTTCGTGGATGGACGTAGGGCTAGAAGGAGGATGCGCAGATGCGACGCAGACAATGGGTAGGGTTGATACTGCTCCTGGTAGCTGCCGTGGTGGTGGGATGCGGTGCGGCGTCGATGGACCGCACCGAGTCCAGCGGCGGCTGGAACGGCGCCGCGCCGGCCGAGGCACCCCAGATGGCGCCGGCGGCGGAGGGGGCGTGGGGCGAGGCCGACATGGCCTACGACACGGCTTCGTCGGTGGTCGCCGAACGGATGATCGTCTATACCGGCAACCTGTCGCTCGTCGTGCGGGACACCGAAGAAGCGCAGCGAGCGGCGATCGCGATCGCCGAGGATGCAGGCGGCTTTGTCTCCGCGGCGAGCAGCAATGTCTACTCCGGCGGGTTGCGACGCATCAACCTGACTATGCGCGTGCCCGCCGATGCGTTCAACGCGACGATGGACGCTCTGCGGGACCTGGCGATGGAGATCTCGCAGGACAGTGTCAGCAGCGATGACGTGACGCAGGAGTATGTGGACCTTGAGTCACGGCTCAAGGCGCTGGAGGTCAAGGCGGCGCGTCTGGAGGAGCTGATGGACGAGGCCGAGGACACCGAGGCCGTGCTGCAGGTCTATCGCGAGCTCAGCAGCACGCAGGTGCAGATTGAGGAGACCAAGGGCCGTATGCGCTATCTGGAGCGGACCTCCTCCATGGCGACGATCTCGGTGACGCTGACCCCGGATGAGCTCTCGCGTCCTGTGGAGATCGCCGGGTGGCGACCCCAGGGCACGGTCAAGCGTGCGGTGGAGGCGCTGATCAACACCTTCCAGGTCCTGGTGGACGCGTTGATCTGGATCGTGTTGCTGGTGGTGCCGGTCCTCCTGGTGATCGGATTGGTGATCTACGGGATCCTCCGGCTTTTCGGTTGGGTCTTCGGACGGCGCAAGCGCAAGAAGCCGGCGCGTGAGGCGTCGGACAGCAGCGACGAGGCTGCGGTCTAGGTGTAGGGACGAGATGCCCCCTCCCCGACTCGGGGAGGGGGGCCTTTTTCGTGGGTGGGTGGTGTATCAGTGGCGTGCGCGCCAGAGCATCCGGTTGTCGTCCATGACGATCTCGGCCTCGCCGGCACGCTGCAGCGAGGTCAGCGCCGCCTGGACGGTGGTCAGTGAGAGCAGGAAGAACTGCGGTGCGGCGAAGGTCACGTTGAAATGGGCCGCCACATGGCGCAGGACCCCGTAGGGCTCCTGGGGCTCGGCGAGCGCCTGTCGTGTCACCTCGCGGATCTCCTGTAAGCGGGCGCCCGTCGCTGCCGCCGCGGGCCGGATGTCCTCCCACGGTTCGCCATGGCCCGCCACGACGTGCGCGACCGCGAGCTCCGGCAGACGCGCCAGCGTCGCCAACCAAGCGTCCAGATCCGCGCAGAAGAGGATCGGATGGCGCCGCAGCGTGTCCTCCGGGAAGACGACGTCGCCACAGAAGAGCGTGCCCGCCGCCCCTCCGTAGGCGATACCGACCTGCTCGGGCGCGTGGCCCGGAAGAGGTACGATCTCGACGGGGATATCGTTGAGGAGCGCTTCGCCCGGCGACAGGGGGCTGCAGGGGCCCGACCCCTGCCGGGCCCACGTGAACTTGCCGCGCAACTCCTCGATCGGATCGGCGCCGCCGTAGAGGAAGAGCGGCTCCAGCATCGGGTGCTCGGCCAGGGTCCCCTCCAGCGGCGGCGCGAAGACGGGCGCGTGGGCGCGCTCGGCGGCCCAGCCGGCACCGCCGAAGTGGTCGGCGTGACCGTGGGTCAGGGCGATGGCGCTCAAGGGAGTGCCCAGCGTCTCCAGATGGCGGAGCGCTTTGCGTGCGCTGTCGGGGTCCAGCCCGGCATCGACCATCAGGGCCCGGCCCTCGTGGACGACGAAGCCGATATTGGATCCGCCGGTCAGGGCATAACTTCCGTTGCCGAAGTCGTACCAACGGTTGGCGGGCATCGCCCCTCCTCATCAGGTGTCAGTCGAAGTCAGGCAGCCTCGCGACGAAGTCCGCGGTGATCGAGAGATGGACCTCATCGCCCAGCACGAGCGAGATCCACCACGTCGGGATGGCCTTGCGCTCCTTGGTCACCAGACCTTTCGCGACCAGCATGTGCGTGGCGCGACCGCTCTCGGGGTCCACGAAGAGCTCCTCCAGGCTGCCGACCGACTCACCGTCGCCGGCGATCACCTTGGCGCCCTTCTCGAGGGCGGTGGTCCCCTCGGGGATGTTCTCTACAGTGGTAGGCACAAAAGGCACCTCGGTGTTGCGCGGGATCGTGCTGTGGCCGGCGGGATAGTTGCCCGCGTTCCACCAACTTACGTCCGCCGGGGGGTACCAGTATGAGCCGGGTGCATAGGCGGCCCCCGCTGCTTCATCGGTCAGCCGCTGACTCTCATCGGCGTCGGCGCGCTCTTCCGGGAGAAAGTGCTCCTCCAGATAGTCCGGTAGATCGTCGAGATTCTCAACACCCTCCTTGAGCCGGACCTCATCCTCCGACGTGGCGGTCACGAACTCGATCGGAAGCACCTTATCGGTCGTGAAGAGGAATCCTTTCTGAACGAGCAGGTGGGTGACTTCCTTGTCCTTCGGATTGATGGCCACGCCCATCACGTCGCCGATTCGCTCTCCGTCGGCGTTGAGGACCGCTGCACCTTTTCTAAATCGCATCGCCATGGACAACTCCTTTCATCTCAGGCGTACCCTGTTAACCTTCTCGTCTGAGTCTACCAGAGCGTCGGATGGTCAGTGTATGGCGAGGGTCGCCATTTGGGCTGGCCCGGGTTGCAGAGCGTTGGGGTTGGGTTGGGCCGACGAGGCGTTCACGGTCAGGACGTCCAGAGGCGTGCCGCCGTCGCCGTGCCGTCGGCATCGAGTGTCAGGCGGTAGATGGCGGCGACCCCACGCCGCGGCGCCGCGGCGTTGGACTCGCCGCCGGGGTGGCTGAATGCCGGGTCCTCCCATGTGGCGCGGACGGCGTCCTCAAAGGCGTCGGATGGCAGCGCTGCTGCTGTCAGGGCGCGTTCGCGAAGGTCGGCGTCGAGTTCCAGGGGCAACCCCAGGCGGTCGGCGAGCGGTTGCAGGGTCCGGGCGGCGCGGCGATAGGGGCTGCTCACCGTGCGCGAGATGGGGTAGGCTAGCAGGACATCGGCCACGCGCAGAGCGTCGGCCCGCCCCCGGGCCGAGAGAGGGCGCATCTCATCGGGCTCCCAATCGGCGTGGGCGTGGCGTACCAGGTAGAGGGTCGTCGGCGAGGTGTCCACCGGCTTGAGGCCTTTGCGGAACCGGGCTACGCGCGCAGGGCCGCCGGGAGATCGAAGCTGAAGACGCTTCCCTCCCCCGGTCGCCCGCTGCTCTCGACCGCGACCTCGCCGTCGAGCTTGTCCACGATGCGTCTCACGATAGAGAGACCCAGTCCGTGGCTCCCTCGGTGGCCCGACTGTGTGAAACCCCTGAAGAGACTCTCCTGGCGCTTCTCCGACACCCCGTCGCCATTGTCGCGTACCCAGAAGCGCACCTTACCATGCGGGAGTAGGTCAGCTCCCAGCTCGACCCGTGGAGGCCTTCCCCCGTAGGTGATCGCGTTCGTGATGTAGTTGGCCCACACCTCCTCCAGCCAGGGCGCGTAGCCGAGCGCCGCCGGCCAATGGGAGGGCACGATGATCTCCGCCTGCCGGGTCGCGATCATCTCCTCGAGACGATGGAGGACCTCTTGCACAATCGGACCCATATCGACCGGGCCGGGCTTGACGGCGGTCTTGCGCACGCGGGCGAAGAGCAGCAGGGCGTCGATGATCGCGTCCATCTTGTGCCCCATCCGGACCATGCTCCGGAGGGCCCGCTGGGTCTCTTCGGGGGTCAGTTCGTCGTACGTGGCGAGCAGCGTCTCGGAGAAGCCCATGATCGTGCCGAGCGGGTTTCTCAGATCGTGCGCTACCGAGTCGGCGAACGCGTCCAGCTCAGCGTTGCGGATCTCCAGTTCGGAGGCGTAGTCGCGTAGTGCCTGCTCAGCTTGGGTACGTTCGGTGATATCCAGCAGTTGAGCGACGGTATGGGCAATGTGAGACGAATCCCAGTAGGCCGTGGCGCTGAGGACGAGATAGCGCACGTCGCCACTGGGGCGCAGGATCCTGATCTCGTAGCGGGGAGGGATCACGGCCCCACGCTGCCGGCGCACATAGCGGTCAAAGACCAGGTCCATGTCCTCGGGATGAAGGAAGGTGGTGAACGGCTTGCCCACGACCTCCGAATGGGTGCGCCCGAGGATGTAGCACGTCTCGTCGTTGGCAAAGACAACGCGGGCCTGGTCGTCGACTAGAAGAATCCCGGCAGGGGATTGCTCCACCACGGACCGATAGCGCTCCTCGCTGGCGCGCAGCGCCGCCTCCGCCAGGCGGCGCTCGGTCACATCCTCGAGGGTGCATTCGTGATAGAGCGGGGTGCCATCCTCATCGCGGATGATGCGTGCGTTCTCCCGCACGTAGCGCGTCGTGCCCCTGTCGGGCCGGCCCAGGGCGTCCTCGAAGCCGCGGACCTCACTCTCACGTTCGAGTATGTTGCGAAAGGTGTCGCGAAACGAGCCCACTTGCTGTTGCTTCATCGCCTCTTCGATGGCGGCAAGCCCGCCCTCCGGGTCGGCACCCAACAGCTCGGCGACGGCAGCGTTGGCCAACAGCACGTGCCCATCGGCAGTGGTTCGGTAGATGCCGATGGGCAGGCTGTTGAAGAGTGAGTGACAGAGATCCAGCTCGCGCTGCAGCCTTTGGGTCTCGTGCTTCAGGTGCTCGAGCTCTTGGTCGTGCCGGTCAGGTGGTGCATCACCGCTCATATCAAGGTAGACCCTCTACGGGATAGGCCCCGTGGCCCTGTCAGTTGATTCCTGAAGGACAGTATAGCCGATCTGGTTTCGCGACGCAACTGTCGCAGCCCGGTGCCGGGTGCGGGCGCGTGCGCAAGCCGGAGGCATGCGCCACGGGCGGCTATGCGGTGATCGGGGAGCGCGCCTCGCTGCGCTCCAGGATCAGGCCCCAGTCCGTCATGGTCGGCGAGATGGGGATCGGCCACGAGCCGTCGGCGTCGGGCTCGACGGGGCCAAGGTCGTGGCGGGTGCCGTCGCGCGGATTCCAGTAGGCCGCGTCATAGGCCACGTCGGGCTCCAAGTGGCGGACGTGATAGGTGACCCGGGCCCATGGCAGCATCGGCTGATAGAAGTAGATGATGCGTACCTCGCCGGGTATCCCGGCTGCGAAAAGCCCATCGATGTTCTCCGCGGAGCCGGCAGGCTCGACCCACTCGGGATGCGGCTCGAGACGCCGACCCCCGTAGCCCGCCAGGAGCCGGCGCGCCAGCCCTATCTGGGCGCCGCCGGGCAGGCGGTAGGCCTGCTCCCAGGGCGTGTCGCCCCAGGCGGCGCCGTGCGGGGAGGGGCCATAGGGCACCTCCCGGGTGTTGGCCTGCCAGAGTCCGTTGGCGCCGTAGGTGAAGCCGGCAGCGCCCGAGAGCATCGCGGCCCAATAGGTGAGCCGCTGGATCTCGTCACCGGTCCCGTGCAGGATGCCCTCGTAGCTCACCTCACCCACGACGACGGGCATGGTGGGTTGGCGCTCGCGGCCTGCCAGCACCTGCTTGACGGTGTTGGCGGCGCTGGGGTGGCCGCCGTGGCCCGTCTGCAGCATATCGAAGTCGAGCACGGTGGCGTCCGCGACCTGGTCGCGGCCCACCTGGGTGGGATGGATGGTGATCAACCGGTGATGGGGATCGGTCGCGCGCACGTAACGCGCGAGCTCGGTCCAGCCGTCGATCTGCGCCTGGCGATCGTGGTCGGGATCCGCGGAGAGATAGTAGGGCATCGCGCCCTCTCCTGCCAGACACCAGATCACGGGATAGCTGCCCCAGCGGGCGATGAGATAGCGCCAGTGGGCCTTCAGCCGCTCGATCCCCAGCAGGGGCAGGTAGTAGCCCCAGCAGCCGACGATGCAGGGCATCAGGCCACAGCGGACGAGCTCGCGCATGCGCAGGTCGGCCATGTCGAAGTAGGCTGGGTTGATCCGAGCGAAATCCGGTGCCCACGGGAGGCCGGCCTCGTTGGCACCCCGCTCGTCAAGGGCGGGCATGTCGGGATAGAGGCCGGCGACGATCTGAATCAGCGTGAAGCCCTTCGTCACCCGGTCGGCGATCAGTCGCTGAACGTCATCGGGCCACGAGAGGCGCGTGCAGAGTCCCATCCACCAGGTATCGCCCAACCAGTCGAAGGGTGTGCCGTCGGCAAAGGCGAAGGTGCGCCGGTCGGGTGCGATCTGCAGGGGACCGTGACGGAGCAGCGGGTGATCGCCGTCGTAGGGCGCGGCTACCAGGGTCGTGACCTGATCGTGAAGCGCGGGGTTGTCGGGATCGGAACAGTGGGTGCGCAGCGCGTAGCGACCGGGGCGGGGCGGGGCAAAGCGGACGCGCCAACTCTGCTCGCCGGACCAGAAGGCCGGGACGCGATAGGTTGTGCCGTCGCTGTGGGTGAGGACGGCGTCGAGCTCGACCTCGCTGAAGGGGTCGGCATAGGGGTGGGTTGAGGTGTAGGACCACTCCGACGTGAGATACTGTGTGCCACGGATTTCGGAAGGCATGCTGGTCTCCTTAGGTGAATGGAACGACCCGGCAGGGTCTAGGTGCGCAGCTCCACGATGTCACCGTCGTGGAGGACGTGGTCGCGGGGCACGGGCTGCCCGTCGTAGACGCCCGTGCCCCAGACGCGCGCCGACTTGAGGCGGGCGACGAAGTCCTGATGGACCTTGGCGGCGAACTGCTCCACGGTGCCGCCCCTGTGCATCACAAAGGGTGCGGTCAGATCGGCCTCCTTGCCCGGCGGTTTGGCGTAGATACGGATGATGCCCAGGCGATCGAAGAGGGTCCACTTGAAGGCCTCGACGTGGCGACCGGTCGTGGCCGAGATGGGGACGATGGGCCAGGACTCGCCGAGCAGCTCCCGCAACACCTCGACGTCCTCGTCCTGCTCGGGTGCATCGGCCTTATTGGCCGCGACTAGGGTCGGCACGAAGGTCACCCCGAGGCCCTGATCGTCCTCAGGATGCTCCTCGCGCAGGCAAGCCGGCACGATGCGGTGCTCCGCGAGGATGGCGACGGCCTCCTCCAGCTCCTCGATGGGAAACGCCTGCACATCGACGACCAGAAGCATCAGATCGGTGCGGCGGATGAGGTCCATCATCTCCGGCTGGATGAAGTCGGGGTTCAGCGGTGGGGTGTCGATCAACTGCACCTGGACATTCCCAATGGGCATCATGCCCGGGGTGGGGGTCCAGGTGGTGAAGGGCTGGGGGGCGACCTCAGGCGTCGCGTTCGTGAGGGCGTCGACGAGCGCCGACTTGCCGACGTTGGCCATGCCGACCAGGACGACCTGTCCCGCGCCCTCGCGGTCGATGTGAAAGGGGGAGACCTGCCGACCGGCACTGCTCTTGGCGGACTTGCCCTCGGCCCGCAGCTGCGACAGGCGGCGCCGCAGATCGGCGCGGAGATGGTCGGTGCCCTTGTGCTTGGGCACGATGGCCATCATCTCCTCGAGGTAGGCGATGCGCTCCTCGGTCGACCTCGCCGTGCGGAACTTCTCCTCGGCGGCGAAGTAATCGGGCGGCAGGTTGGTCGGCATGACGCGGTTGACTCCTCTTTACTGTTACTGTTTGAGCACCTCGAGGGCGATGTCGTCCCAGTAGGCGTCGTTGTTGTTCCACCGCAAGAGCGTGCGCGACCGCAAGAACACGGTGACCGTCGGACCTTGAGCTGTCGTGATCGCGCTGGGCACCGGCTGGAAGGCATTGTAGATATGTGCTCCGTGCCCCCAGACGACGGTGTCAGCAAGGGGATCCAGGCCGCCATAGGGGTCGATGCCCAACGAGAAGATGAAGTTGCGGTCGCCATCATCCAGGCCCTCGGTATCCACGAGGGTGGAAAAGTGGTTGAATCCCACGTGGCTACCCTCACTCCAATAGGCGAAGAGCGCGGGGTCAGGAGATCCGTTGTTGTGGGACCAGGCGTGGGCAAACCCGCTCAATCGCACGACGTCTCCAGGCTCAACGTTGACCTGCTGGAGGAAGCCGGCGTCGTGCAGCTTCATCATCGTGAAGAGCTGCAGGCCGTACTTGCCACTGCGCATGCGGTCCGGCTGGGTTTTTGTCGTCACTCGCGCCTCCGGCTGATTCCAGAACCACCCGTCACGGTTATGATCGTCCGGCTCGACGGGCTCGCCATACCTGAACCAGGTGATCCATCCCGGAGGCGTAGCGATATTGTCAACCAGCATATCCTCGATCGTGCCATCGGTGCTGAACCTGATCGCGCGATGCGAGGACTCGACGCTCCAATCGAGCTCGAAGCCGCCGTTGACGAGGGGCGCGGGCTGCCATCGGGAGCAGCGGACGAGGGGGATGTAGGCGGTGAAGGGGCCGGTCGAGGTGATCGCGGTCGTTGGATGATCCGGCTGCGGGTCGACGGCTGCCGTTGCAGGTCGGGTGGTGGCCCAGACAACGGCCATGAGGAGAGAACTGAGCGTGATGACCGTGAGCCACAATCCTGTGCTACGTCGTGTCATGCGGGACTCCTTGGGGGATGGGTGATGAGGGGTAATTGACGACCACGTGCTCGTCGACGGGAAGCCAGAGGGTGAAGGTGCTGCCCACGTTGACCTCACTCTCGACGGTCACGTGTCCGCCGTGCAGCTCGACGATGGCGCGGACGATGCTCAGGCCAAGGCCCGCACCGGGCGTCTGGTCCTCCTCGCGCTGCCTGCCGCGGAAGAAGCGGTCGAAGATGCGCGAACGCTCCTCCTCGGGGATGCCCACACCGGTGTCGGCGACGGCGATGGTGGCCCACTGTCCGTGGGCCGTCGTGTACAGGTCGGTGCTCAGGGTGATCTCGCCATCAGCGGGCGTGGCGTGGAGGGCATTCTCGATCAGGTGGAGGACCGCCTCCGCCAGCCAGGTGCGGTTGAGCGTGATGTCGGGATCGGCGGTGGCGAGCCGGGTCGTGATGCGCGGCGATCGCTCCCCGCGCAGGGACTCACCTCTCGCCAACACGTCCTCGCGGATAAAGGTGTTCAGCGCGACGGGACGGCGATCCAGGTGCGCGCCCTCTGCGCCCAGCGAGTTGATGCGCAGGATATTGTTGACGGTGCGCGTCAGACGCTCGGTCTCGGTCTGCAGGGCGCGCTCATAGGCGGGGCGTTTGTCCTCCGTAGCGGTGGGCAGCAGGTCGGTGTAGAGCTTGAGGACGGCAATGGGCGTTCTGAGCTCGTGGGAGACATTGCTGATGAAGCGCGTCTGGATGCGCTGGAGCCGCTTCAGCGCGCTGATGTCGCGGTGGCTCGTCAGAAAGCCGGTGGGTGTTCCACCGCCGTCCCATACCGGGGCGATGTGCACCAGGGCGTCATAGGGTTGGCCGTCCTTGCGCTCCAAGACCAGCTCGCCGTTCCAGGTCTCAGCTTCAGCCAGGATGGTGCGCATCCTGTGGGTGATCTCGGGATCGTTGTAGGCCTTGACCAACTCGCGGATGTCGCGGCCCAGGACCTCGTCCGCGGCATAGCCGGTGACGCGCTCAAAGGCCGGGTTGACGTAACTCACGAGCAGATCGCGATCCAGGAGGGCAATGGCGTCGCCCGTGGTGCGGAGGATGGCGGCGGACCTGTCGCGCTCGGCCTGCAGCTCGGCGGTGCGTGCGGCGATCGTGGCCTCCAGCGTCGCATTGGCCTCCTGCAAGGCGAGCTCAGCCTCCTTGCGGGCCGTGATGTCGAGGAAGGTGCCGGCGATGCGGAGAGGCTCGCCGGACGCGCTGCGGCGCACGACGCGACCGCGGATCAGGATCCAGCGCCACGTCCCATCTCCGGCGCGCAGGCGATGCTCGGTCACGAAAGGACGCTGGTTGTCCGCGTTGTAGTAGGTGCGCACGGCGTCGTGGAAGGATCCGCGATCATCGGGGTGCACCAGGGCCAGATACGCTCGATACCCGGTGGGTCCCTCCGATACGGCATAGCCCAGGGACGGGACCCGGCTTACGGCGTGGAGAGCGATATCCTCGCCGCGGCGCCAGCTCCAGAGGCTGAGTTCACCGCCTTCGAGCGCCAGGTTGAGGCGTTCCTGGCTGTCGCGGAGGGCGGCCTCGGTCCGGAGGCGCTCCTCCAGCTCCTTCTGGAGCGCGGCGTAGGTCCGGGCATTGCTGATGGCGACCGCAAGCTGAGCCGCCAACGTCTGCATCACCATCAGGTCCTGGGCATCGAAGGCATCCTTGTGCGCGGATTGGACGTCGAGGATGGCCACGACGTCATCCCCCACCCAGATGGGGACGCAGAGCTCGGCCTGCGTGGGTAGGTGATCGGCATAGCGGTTGATGTAGCGGTCATCCTGGGCGACGTCGTTGACGAGCACGGCTTCGCCCCGGCGGCACGCCCAGCCCAGCAGTCCCTGGTCGAGGGAGAGGGTGTAGTCCGGCGGGAAGCTCACGGCGAAGGCATCGGACCAGGCCACCATCCGAATCTCGCGGCGATCGTGATCGACGGTGAGGAGACCCACGTGGTCATACCCGAAGGCGTCGCGGATCAGCGTGACGGCGCGCTCACGAAGCGCCTCCCATTCCAGTTCGCCCGCGATCTCGCGGCCCACGCGATTGATCAGGTCCAGCTCAGTCGCACGGCGTTGTAGGGCAGCTTCGCCGGCCTTGCGCCCGGTGATGTCGCGGAAGATCGCCAGCGTCGCGGGCACGTCACCATCGTCGTTCGTCTGGGGGACGGCGGTCACGAGCAGGGTGCGCGTCTCGCCGTCAGGACGGCGGATGTCGATCTCGTAGGTGTCGGTGAGGCCGTGGAGCCGTCGCTCCGTCTGTGACCTGAGCTGCTCGAAGGTCGCCGGATCGGTATAGGTCGCCAACGTGCCGCCGACGAGGCTGCCTGACGGCACGCCGAAGGTCGCGTGCGCCGCGGCGTTGGCGAAGAGGATAGTCTCGTCCTCCGTCGAGACCATGCAGATCCCCTCACCCAGGTGCTCGACGAGGGAGCGGTAGAGCGACTCGCTCTCTCGGAGGGCGGCTTCGGCAGCGACCTGTTCGGTGACGTCGTAGCCTATCGCGAATAGGCCCCCGGCTACGCCGTCCCTCTCGGGCAGCGGTTGCGCATACCAGAGGATCTGGCGCCGGCCATCGCGGGCGATGATCGGGTTCACAAAGCCGTGGGTGGGCTCCCCGGCGATCGTCCGCAGGATGCGCTCCCGCACGGCGTCACGGTCCTCGGCAGGTACGAATCTGGCGACCCACGCCTCATTCCGGACCTCCTCAGGGCTGACGCCCAGGAGATC
>JAXGUU010000041.1:0-17036 GCA_040774145.1 Anaerolineae bacterium | reverse complement strand
TTGGCAGGCGAGAAGGTGTGCATCCAGGTGATCAAGCCGACGCACGACGGATCGTGATTCGCCGCCATGCACACGGCGGCGATCTCCTCGGGCGTCTTGACCACCGGCTTGAAGACGACGTTGACCGCCAGCTCCTCTGACGCCGCCAGCGCCTGGGCGATCTGGCGGGCATCGTCGGCGACCTGTCGCAGGGTCTCCTCGCCATAGAGGCCCTGACTGCCGGTCACAAACCAGACTTCATAGCGTGATAGATCGATCATAGGGTATCCTCCTGAGGTCTGCTCATTCCATCACTCGGTTGCCGCGAACGTCCAAGCGTACCCCGCGCCGCTGAAATCGCGAAGCAGGCCGATGTGGCCCGAATGGTAGGTCCAATGCCATATGAGGTGCATCAACACCTGACGTGGTGTGTTAGGCTGCGTCCTGCTCTCGAAGGGCAGATCGAGCTCGGTCAAACCAGCTAGTGCAGGCGCGGTGAACTCATCGCGGATGCGGCGGCAGAGCGTCACAAGCGCCTCCGCGTCGAGGTCGGAAGCTGCAATCGTCCCGTTAGGCCCAGCGCTGCCTACATCGTCCAACGCCTCGCGAAGATCGGCAGGGGCTTTGAGGCCCGTGATACGCTCGATCCAGCCGGCCTCAGCCCAGACCAAGTGCACCACCAGAGCGCCGATCGAGAGCGTTGTGCCCTCAGGCCTGCAGCGCAGCACGTCCGACGACAGGTCGACAATCTGATCGCTAACACGCGCGCGCAACTCATCCAGGGCCGCTGAGGCAAGGCTCACGTCGGGGTTCGCGAAGGTCACAGCCGGAACCGGCGCGTAGCGACGGGGCCGCCCATCTCGCATCGTTATCGACCCCTACGGCAGATCCGCATAGGGCAGGTCAAAGTAAAAGGTACTGCCCTCCCCGGCGACGCCCGCGCTCGTGACGCCGGCGGTACCGTTCAGCTTCTCCATAATGCGCTGGACGATGGAGAGGCCCAGGCCGTAGCCCTTGGCACGCGCCTGATCCAGCCGTTCAAAGGGGATGAACAGACGCGCCCGCTGAGCCTCGGTGAGGCCGTCCCCGTTGTCGTGGACCCAGAAGCGGATCTGATCATCGGCATCGGGGTCACCCTCCGACATCACGGTCGCCCCCAACTCGATCCGCGGCGGGACGCCGCCATACTTGAGCGCGTTGCTGAGGTAGTTGGCCCACACCTCCTCAATCCAGGGCGCATAGCCCCAGGCAATGGGCCAGATCTCCGGAACGATGACCTCAGCGTGCTCCTGAGCGACCAGGTCCGAGAGCCGGATGAGCACATCGTCGACGATAGCGCCCATATCCAGCGGCTGCAGCGCGACCTCGTCCATCTTCCTGACGCTCGACAACAGCAGCAGCTCATCGATGATGTTGTGCATCTTGCGCGCGCTCTGTCCGATCGCGCGGACACACCAATCGAGCTGCTCGGGGTTGTCAGCGACCTCACCCGCGGCGATGAAGGTCGCGTAGCCGGTGAGCAGCGACAGCGGCGTCTTGAGGTCGTGGGCCACAGTGTGGGCAAAGGCGTCCAGCTCCGCATTGCGTGCGGCGAGGTCCTCAGCCTTCTGGCGTAACGAGGCCTCACTCTCACGGAGCGCCGACTCAGCCTGCCTGCGGTCGGCGATCTCCTGCTGTGCCGCAGCGTAGAGCCGCGCGCTCTCGAGCGCGACCGCCAGCGACGTCGCCACCTGCGTGGCCATGTCGGCGTGCTCATCGGTAAAGACCCCGGGCGCGGTCGACTCCAGATTGAGCGTCCCCACCATGGTCTGCTGTACCATCAGCGGCACGACCAGATAGGCCCGCACCCCGGCGTGATAGAGCTCCCGCGAGAGCCAGGCGCTGCTCTCGCCATCGGACACCTGGTTCTCGACGATCACCTGATGGTGATCGAACAGCCCCTCACCGACCGCCTGTTCCCACGGGGTCCGGCACTCACGCAGCCGCTCCGAGACCCTGATCGCCAGCAGCTGCGTGATGTGATCAGGGTCGTTGCAGACGACCACCGACATGCGCTGCGCGGGCACCAGACGGTGGATCTGCTCCAGGACAGCGAGCGCGATGGTCCGCGGCGACTGCGCCGCCAGAATCGCCTGATCGATCTGGTGGAGGATGCGCAGCCGGTCGGCGTAGCGGCTCAACGTGGTCTGCGAGGCCTTGCGCTCGGTGATGTCCTGCAGGCTGATCAGGTGCCCCACCGGGCGCCCATCACGCCCCGGCAGGGCCGATGAGCGCAGGTCGTAGACCCGGCGCGCCTCGCCCTCGCCGAGGACCCACTCGTCGTGCGCCTCACCCGCCGCATCGCGCTGACGCGCCAGCAAATAGGTGTAGTGCGGCACAAGCTCACGTAGCGGCCTTCCCACCGCGGACCTACGACACGCTCCAAGGATCTCCTCCGCCGCCGGATTGAGGTCGGCGACACGTTCCTGGGGGTCGAGGACGATGATACCCGACGGCAGGCTATGGACCACGGCGCTGCAGGCCACCGGCACGAGATCGAGCAGTCCCTCGCGCAGCAGCCCCCACGCGACTGCGACGCCGCTCACCACAAAGGCAAAGGGCGTCACATCGAGGTAGGCGAGCCACGGTGCGCCGAAGATCGTCACGATGTTGGAGACCCACGGTGTCGCAATCGCAACCGCCAAGGCGACCCCCTGCCGCCGGTAGATCGGCGACCGGGACCAGTGCGCGCGGACGAGCAGGAAGGAGGCATAGAGCAGTAGCGCATACGAGTAGGCGGTGTGAACCCAGAAGGCCGCGCCAAGCTCGTTGCCCATCGTAGGGATCGGCCCCGTCGTATCGAGCCAGACACGGGTCCGGAAGAGCCCCGCAGGGTTGACCCATACCACGATCTGCAGGAGCAGAGGATGGACGGCGAGCGCCGCCAGCAGTGAGGGGCGAATCACGTGCCCCCGTCCGGTGTAGGCGAGCGCAAAGAGCAGCCAGGTGACCGGCACGAGCGCGATGAAGGGATACTGAAGGTTCGTCCAGACGACCTTACCCGCGAGCGTTGGGCTGAGGTGCGTCACGGCGCCCGCCAAAGCCCAGCCCGCCACCGCGGCCATCGCCATAGCAAAGTTGCGCGCGCCGGCAACGCCGCGGCGACGCCACGTATAGAGAGCCAGCCAGGCCGAGACCAGGGCCGCAATCAGCAACAGACCCGTATAGATGACCACCTCACCGAGATAAACGACCGGGTTGACGAGGTACAGGGGTCCATCCGTGAACCCGGACCCATCTCCAGTCTAGTCCTCGCCACGCGATTGTCAAGCCGTCGGGCCGCAGCAGCCGACGATGGGCTGCCCGTTCACCTGTTCTGTCCTGGGCGCCTCAGCCTGCTATGAACCACGACCCGCGTCTCTCTACCTCGAACACACCCTCGGCCCCCCGACGCGGGCTTGCGGCACACCCGGCCTCACGTACAATCTGGGCACCGTCTACGCTAGACGCCAACTCACGTGTCCGCAAGGAGGCCTCCGGTGAACCCATGGCTTGATCTTGAGATCCAGATGATTCTGTGGCTGCGGCAGACACTTCCCGGCTTGGTAGGTCTCTTCGAGGGGCTGACCTTCCTGGGGAACGAAGTGTTCTTCCTGCTCTTCCTGCCGCTCATCTACTGGAGCTTTGATCGGGGCGTCGGCGCGCGCCTCACCGTGCTCTTCCTGCTCTCGGCAGCGACCAATGCTATGGCGAAGGCGGTCTTCAGCTCGCCGCGCCCGATGGACTATGCGCCCACGCGCGTGGAAGGGCTCTTCGAGATGGACTTGGCCGAGGCCAAGGAGCGCTACGAGGCCACCGGCAACGGCTTCCCGAGCGGTCACACCCAGAACAGCCTCACGATCTGGGGCTATCTGGCGGCGCAGGCCCATCGGCTCAGGGAGACCCGCTTCCCGGCCGCACGCACGCTCCTCCTGGCGCTCGCCGCGCTCCTGATCCTGCTGGTGCCCCTCTCGCGGGTCTACCTGGCGGTCCACTTCCCGCGTGACCTGGCGGGTGGCTACATGCTCGGCGCCCTCCTCCTGATCGCCTTCCTGCGGCTCGAGCCCATCGTGACGGCGCGCTTGGCCGGTCTCAACCTGATGTGGCAGATCATCGTCGCCGCGGCGATACCGCTGTTGGCCATCCTCGTCTACCCGCACGAAGCCACGGTGACCGCAGGCGCCACGCTGCTCGGCATGGGAGTCGGCTTCGCGTTGGAGCGTCGCTTCCTGGGCTTCGACACGGCGGGGCCGGCATGGCAACGAGCGCTGCGCTACGCACTGGGCATCGCGGGGATGTTCGTGCTCTACGCGGGGCTGAAAGCCCTCTTCGCCGGGCTAGCACCGGTGCTGGTCTGGCGCTTCATCCGTTACACCCTGATGGGGCTCTGGGGCAGCTTCGGTGCACCGTGGGCCTTCGTCAGGGCGCGCCTGGCAGACACAGGCGCGCCGGCTCCAACGACCAGCGCCGGAGGCTGACCTCCGGCGCTGATACCGATCGCCGGTGCTCGAACTCATCGGAGCACCGGCCCCTACCTGCTTAAGACTTCGTGCGCCGGTAGGCTAGCGCGAGGCCGCTTCCCAACAGCAGAACACCGGCGGCGAGAACCGCCATGACCGGGAAGAGCTGCAGAACGCCACCTGTCGCGGGCAGCAGTGCCCCGGAGGCGTCCTCGGTGTCGGTCGCCTCGGGCTCCTCAGTCGCAGCTGTCGTGGTCGCCTCTGCCTCGTCGTCCGCCGTCTCATCCGCTGCCGCCAGGGCATCGGACGTCACCATGAAGGAACTCATCACCACAGTGCCGTCAACGCGTGCCGGGACGTCGTCACCGGGGAACTCGTACACGCCCTCCTCGCCTGCGTCGACATGCAGCATCGCCCACAACGTCGGCGTGAGCCCCTCCGGGTCGATCGTGACGACGACCTGGGTGTTCTCGCCGTCGGCGACGGCCTCATGGCCGATCACCGGCCCCGGCGACCCATCGCTGTCAGCGTGGATGACGATCCACCCCGGTCCGTCGCTGATGACCGATGCGATCGCGACCGTGTTGGCCCCATCGTCCACGGCCTGGTCCTCGACGGTGACACTCGGCGTCATCGACGTCTGCGCGCCAACCGCCGTGACGGTCAGGCTCAGCATCGCTAGCGCCACCAAGAGTGCTCCAACCTTCTTTAGCTTTGACATCGTTACCTTCCCCTTTTCTGGTTCAGCAGGCGTCCGCCGTCAACAGCGTCTTGGTGCCCCAGAGCTGCCTGCACGCTCCAGACACAGCGAAACAGACTCATTAGTTATATTAGCATCATATCAATGACACTAAGTAGGGGATGCGTTGGTGCCGGGGGTGGTAACCGTTGGCGTTGCGTTGGGCCGGCACACCGGGCGTAGGCGCGTAGCGCAGCGGGCCACCCTGCCCCACTACGCCTCAGGCAATCCTCAGGTCTTTCTCATTCCCTTCTCAGGTCGACAGCGTAGACTGTCGAGTAGCTAGAGGGAGGTGAAAGATGATGAGAGGTCCTGATCAGCCGTGGCAGAGCAGCTTCAGCGGGGCACAAGCGTCAACCATCGGGAGCGCGCCGGTGGGGGCGTCCCTCGCCGAGGTGCTCACCACCTTCGACCCGCTCACGCTCGAAGCGCTGGACGAGGTGGCGCTGCTGCGCCGCCTGGACACGAAGCTGGTGCTGCGTGAGACCCAACTCGTCCACGTGCTGACCGAGCTGAACGACGGCTACAGGGTCCTGGAGATCTCGGGACGCAGACAGCACCGCTACCGGACACAGTACTTCGACACACCCGACCTGGCGTTCTATCGCCAGCACCACAACGGTCAACGCGACCGCTACAAGGTCCGCATCCGCGCCTACGTGGATTGCGACCAGGCCTTCCTGGAGGTCAAGCGCAAGACCAACCGCGAGATCACGATCAAGGATCGCTGGGAGCTGCCGTCCGTGGCCTGGGACCTCACCACCCGGTCGCGCGACCTCCTCGCAGGAGCGCTCCCCTACCCCGTGGACGGACTTACCCCCACACTCTGGAACCGGTTCCAGCGCATCACGCTGGTCAGCCGCCGCCGCCCCGAGCGGCTGACCGTCGACGTCGGGGTCTCGTTCGGGCTTGACGGGCGAGGGATATCCCTCCCCGGTGTGGCCGTCGTCGAAATCAAGCAGCCGCTCTACGCGCCACGGTCAGCCCTGATCGGCCGGCTGCGCGCCCTGGACGTCCGCCCCTTGAGCTTCAGCAAGTACTGCGTCGGCATCTCGCTGCTCCTGCCGCGCCTCAAGCAGAACCACTTCAAGCCTCATCACCGGCTGTTGGCACGTCTCACGCAGAAAGGAACCCCATCGTGGACGATCCCCTCGTATTCGGACTGAGCTTTCTCTTCAACGTCGGGGTCGCGTTCCTGATCCTGCGCATGATCTACGCGCCGGTGAGGCGCGACAAGGACTACATGCTGATGTTTCTGACCTTCAACACGCTGGTCTTCCTCATCTCCAGCCTGCTCCGCGAGGTCGACTTCAGCGTCGGGCTGGGGCTCAGCCTCTTCGCCCTCTTCTCGATCCTGCGCTTTCGTACCGACGCCATCCCCATCCGCGAGATGACCTACCTCTTCGTGATGATGGCGCTGCCCGTAGCGAACGCCGTGCTCATCGCTGAGGGCCTCTACGGGAGCCTCCTGATCGCCGACGCCGCGGTCGCCGGGGCGTTGATGCTCGCCGAGCGCGAGTGGGGACTGCGCCGCATCGCCCGGAAGACCATCACCTATGAGCGCGTGGAATGGGTCAAGCCCGAGCACGCCGCGGCCCTGCACGACGACCTGCGCACGCGAACAGGATTGGACATTCTGCACACCGAGGTGGGGAAGCTCGACTTCCTCCACGATACCGCGGAGATCACGATCACCTACCGCGAGCCGCAGGCACCCGTCGCGTTGCCCCCGTCGACCCTAAGCTACAACGACGGCAGCACCCCTAGGAGGACTCACTGATGATCAAGCATACCTTGCTGACCCTCGCGCTCGTCGCCGCCCTGATCCTGAGCGCCTGCGCCGGAGCGCTCCCCGGCCCCATTGAGGCCGAGGCGTCAGCCGCACCGACCTTGAGCCCCACCGCAGCGCCGGCACTCGCCGAGACCACCGTGGAGCCCCTTCCCACGGTCACCATCACGTACGCAGAGGACGACCTCCTCGCCGAGGAGCGTTCGCCCACCGCGACCACACTCGCGCTCGAGGGCGATACCGTCCGCATCGACGGCGGCGGTGCCGTGGCCTCGGGCGGGGTGGTGACCATCAGCGCTGCCGGCACCTACATCGTCAGCGGCACCCTGCACGACGGGCAGCTCCTCGTCGACACGCGGGACGAGGAGCCGGTCATCCTGGTGCTCGATGGAGCAGAGATCACGTCGAGCACGAGCGCGCCGATCCACGTCGCCAACGCGGGAAAGGCCATCATCACCCTCGCCGAGGGCAGCGTCAACCGCGTCACCGATGGTGAGAGCTACGTGTTACCGGAGGGGACCGACGAGCCCGACGCGGCGATCTTCAGCCACGACGACCTGACGATCAACGGCAGCGGCACGCTCATTGTCAGCGCTAACTACCGCAACGGCATCGCGGGCAAGGACGATCTCAAGATCACGGGTGGCGAGATCGTCGTGACCGCCGTCAACGATGCGATCCGCGGCAGGGACTCAGTCGCCATCAGGGAGGGCCGCCTCACGCTCCTTGCCGGGGCCGACGGCGTGCAGTCGAACAACGACGTCGACGCCGAGAAAGGGTTCGTCGTCATCGAGGGCGGCACGCTGGACATCACCGCAGGGCTGGACGGCATCCAAGCGGCGGCGAGCCTCACCGTCAGTGGGGGGACGCTCACCCTCAAGGCGGGCGGAGGCAGCGCGGCGGCGAGCAACGCCGGCGACGCCAGCATGAAGGGTTTGAAGGCCGGCGCAGCCCTCATGATCACGGGCGGCAACCTGACCGTCGATGCTGCCGACGACGCCCTCCACAGCAACGGCAGCGCCACGATCACCGGCGGGGAGATCGTCCTGGCGACCGGCGATGACGGCGTCCATGCCGACGAGACGCTGCGGATCGACGACGGCAACCTGGCCATCACCCGTTCTTATGAGGGACTGGAGAGCGCCGAGATCACGATCAACGGCGGGACGATCGACATCACCGCCGGCGACGACGGGATCAACGTCGCCGGTGGACAGGATGGCTCAGGCTTTGCCGGCGGTCGACCGGGACGCGATCAGTTCGCCCAGATGGGAGCGTATCACCTGACAATCAACGGCGGCACCATCGTCGTCGACGCGGACGGCGACGGCATCGACGCCAACGGCACGATCGACATGACCGGCGGCACCGTCCTGATCCACGGGCCGACGGGCAACTGGAACGGCGCGCTGGACTACATGGGCGCCTTCACGATGACCGGTGGCCTCCTCGTAGCGGCAGGCAGCGCCGGCATGGCTCAGGCGCCCAGCCCCTCATCCACGCAGTACGCGGCGATGGTGACCTTCCCCTCGGCGCTGCCCGGCGGCACGCCGGTTCGCGTGGTGGAGGACGGCGGCGCCACCCTCCTGACCTTCGTGCCGCGCAAGGCTTACCAGTCGCTGGTCATCTCCACGCCCGAGATCATCCGCGGCGCCACCTATCACGTCCTGACCGGCGGCAGTGTGGAGGGCACGGTGCTCGACGGCCTGCTCACCGACGGCACCGTCACCGGCGGCACGCAGGCGACGAGTTTCACCGTCACAGAGATCGTGACCGGCGGTGGGATGGGGGGACGCCCCATGCCCGGTGGCCCCGTCCGCCCCGGCGGCACCCGGCCCTAGCGGTCTCCTGGTGGCCAGTTGACTTGATGCCTGGGAGCTGTCATCCTGAGCCGCAGACGAAGGACCTCTGTCTCCCGAGGTGCAGATCCTTCACGCCTGCACTGCGTGGAGGCTCGTTCAGGATGACAGACTTCGGGCACCGGCTTAGCAGAGCACTAAGGCGGCACGCATATCATGGGATCACGCCTTGTAGCGCATGCCTCCGGCTTGCGCATCCCGCCGCCGCTTGACCCGCGCCCGATTCTGTCGTATCATCAGGATGAAGGACGCGCACGACCCGCCTCCCCACATTCCCGTACCACGATCCCGCTCAGCGGATCGTGCGGTCATAGGACCCGGAACAACAGGAGGTGTGGCCATGAAGCGAGCACTCGCAGTCGTTGTTCTCCTGATCCTCGCCCTGAGCATCGCGACCCCCGTCGCTGCCTGCACCGGCGGTGTGCACATCGTGCAGTGGGGCGAGACGCTCTTCAGCATCGGACGTCGCTACGGCATCAACCCCTGGGCCATCGCCCGCGCCAACTATCTCGTCAACCCCAACTACATCCGCTATGGGCAGCGGCTCGTCATCCCCGGCACCTGCTGGGGCGGACCGATCTACCACGGCTACCGCTACGTTGTGCGCTATGGCGACACGCTGACCGGCATCGCCGCCCGCCACGGCGTCAACGTCTGGAGCCTGGCCCAGGCCAACGGCATCTACAACATGAACCGCATCTACGCCGGGCAGGTGCTGGTCGTCCCTGGGTGGTGAGCGACAGAGCCTCTGGCGGGTCAGACGTTGGGACCATCCGACGTCTGACCGTTGTTCCGTGCCCCGACGATGCGCCGCATCCGTCGAGAACAGAGCCCAGCGCTGCTTCCCCAACGAACTCGGATAGGCCCCCAGGGCCATCGCAACTGACCTTCCGGGAAGCTGAAGGGCCCCCACCCGACGCAGCGAGGGCGTCGGACGGGTGATTACTCCTGGCGCAACGCGCCTTCTAGCTTCCCGGAAGGTTGTCGCCACGCCGACATGCGATAGCCCTGCATGTGCCCCTTGACCCTGACGCTACGTCATAGTGTATAGTGTGTGCTAAGGGAGGACGGATGACAACCAAGCACTACAGCGTCAGCGAACTGGCGTCCATGGCCGGGGTGAGTGTCCGGACGCTTCACCACTATGACCGGATCGGGCTGCTGCGCCCGGCATCGCGGACCGACGCGGGCTACCGGCGCTACGGAGAGGAGGAGGCGCTGCGCCTACAGCAGATCCTCTTTTTCAAGGAGCTGGATCTCAGCCTGGAGGAGATCCGTGAGATCCTGGACGATCCGCACTTCGATCTGGTCGCGGCCCTACACCAGCACCGCACGTTGCTGCAGCAGCGGGCGAGGCGCTTGTCACGCCTCCTGGAGACGGTTGACAGAACACTACAGAGACTGACGGAGGGATCGATGCCTATGAGGGATGAGGAGCTCTACGAGGGGTTTGCGCCGGAGACCGCCGCGCGCTACCGGCGTGAAGCACGTGAGATGTATGGGGATGAGGTCGTCGAGGCCTCGGAACGGAAGGCCCGCAGTATGTCGAAGGCCGAATGGCAAGCGATAGGCGCGGAAAGCGAGGTCATCCATCAGGAGCTGGCGCCCCTCGTAGCGCCCCACGCACCCGACGCACCCGAGGGGCAGGCCCTGGTCGCCAGGCATCACGCCTGGATCGAGCACTTCTACCCCGCACCGGCGGAGGTCTACACCGGCCTTGCGCAGACCTACACCGACCATCCCGAGTTCAGGGCCTTCTACGAGAAGATCGCCGAAGGGATGGCTGATTTCCTGGCGGAAGCTATGCGTGTCTACGCGGAGCGCAACCTGAGCGGTAGCGCCTAGAGCACACGGAGATCGGGACCCGCTTGCGGTCCGGTGAGATCACACCAAGAGGCGCCCATGTGGGACATCGCACATAGGCGCCTCTTCTGGTCATCCACGTTCGCCGGACGGCAGCTACTCCTCGTGCGCCTTGAGCGCGTTCGAGACGAGCGGCTGCGCGAGGTTGACAAACTCGGTGGGGATCACGAACTTGGTCGAAGCCCCCTCACCCAACGCCTTGAGCGCCTCCAGGTACTGCAGCGTCAGGGTCTTGCTGTCGACGCTCTGCGCGACCTTGTAGATCTCATCCAGGGCCAAGGCGAAACCCTCGGCGCGCAGGATCGGGGCCTGCCGCTCGCCCTCAGACGTCGTGATCGTCGCCTGTCGCTCACCCTCGGCGCGCAGGATCGCGGCCTGTTTCTGGCCCTCAGCCCGCACGATCTCCGCCTCCCGCGCGCCCTGGGCCTCGGCGACCGTCGCACGCCGGTTGCGCTCAGCGGCCATCTGCCGTGTCATCGCGTCCTGCACGTCGCGCGGCGGCACCACCTCGCGGATTTCGACCGCCATCACCCGGATGCCCCAACGATCTGTGACGTCGTCGAGCTTCTCATGCAAGATGCGGTTGATCTCATCACGTTTGGAGAGCACATCGTCGAGGTCCATCGCGCCCACCACCGCACGCAGCGTGGTGATGGCCAACCCGCGTGCCGCTCCCGTGAAGTCCTTGACCTCCAGCACGCTACGCTCAGGGTCGATCACCTTGTCATAGACGAGGAAGTCGATGCTCACCGACGCGTTGTCTGCGGTGATACATGTCTGCGGAGGCACATCGAAGAAGACCTCTCGGAGGTCGACCATCACGGCCGAATCGACAAAGGGGATGAGAAAGACAATCCCCGGTCCGCTGGGTCCCAAGGAGCGTCCCAAGCGGAAGATCACCAAGCGCCGGTATTCCGGCACAATGCGTACCGACATCGCGAGCAGCACCGCCACGACCAAAGCTACGATCAGAAGACCCCACATAAGCTTCCTCCTATCAATGACTTGGGAGAGCTACACACCATTCCCTTGAGGGACGTTTGACTCTGCGATGGGTCCATCGGAGACGCCGACGTCAGCGGTCACCTCAAGCCGCACGCCCGTGATGCCGGCAACACGGATCGCGCTCCCTGCCTGGATCGCGCCACCGACCGCAATGGCACTCCAGTCCTGGCGGTCCACCCGCACCTGTCCGGTCGGTGCCAGGTCGGTTAACGCGACGCCGGTGAAACCGACCAAGCGCTGCGCCCCGGACTGAGGCGGGCGCCGGGTCGCGATCAGCACCGCCCGTAGCACGACGAGGCTGAAGCCGAAGATAGCGGCACCCATAATGCCGATCAGCCACAAGCTCACGCGAACGACGGGAAGCGCCGGCGAGATCGGCTCAAAGGGCACAAAGAGCAGCAGCGAGCCCATTACAAAGGGAATGAGCGCCGCCAGCGAGACGACGATCTCCGTATCGGTGATCAACGCCACGGCGAAGAGAACCACCGAGACCGCCAGGAGCGCGATGCCGGCCCAGTTCACCGGCAGGTTGCCCAGCCCGAGGAAGGCGACGATGAAGGCCACGACCGCGCCGATGCCGGCGATGCTTAAGCCCGGATCTGCGACCTCGGCCAACACCAGCAGCGTCCCCAAGGAGAGCAGGAGATAGGCGATGTTGGGCTCGGTGATGACGTGGAAGAAGCGCTCGCCCACGTTCATCGGCGTCTCCTCGACGGTGCGCCCCAGCGGCTCGATCGTCACGTCACCCACCACGCGCCCCTGCAACTGACGCAACAGGTCATTCAGATCGGTCGCGATGAGGTCGATCACGTTGATCTCGATGGCTTCCTCAGACGTGACCGAGAGGTTCTCGCGCACGGCGCCCTCGGCCCACTCTGCGTTGCGCCCGCGGGCCACGGCGATGCTGCGCACCAGCGCCGCGGCATCGCTGGTCGCCTTCGCGCCGGAGATCTCATCGATCTCAGCACCCAAGGGGACCGGGTGAGCCGCACCCACGTGCGTCGCGGGCGCCATCGCGGCCACATCCGCCGCCATCAGGACGAACAGCCCCGCCGAGGTCGCCCGCGCGCCCCGAGGCGTCACGTAGACCGCGGTGGGGATGGGCGAGTCGAGCAGCAACTGCACCATGTCGCGCATCGCCGTCTCGAGACCGCCAGGGGTATCGAGTGCGATCACGATGAGTTCTGCATCCTGCCTCTGAGCGACCTGCAGCCCGCGCTCGAGATAGCGGGTCGTCAGGGGATTGATGACGCCTTCGATCTCCAGGACCAGCACCGGACCTGAGGCGGCACGCAGGGGAACGACACCAATCAGTGTTACGAGTGCGACGAGCGCCACACCCAACAGCTTCCGCTTCATACGGTACCTACCCCTCTCAGCGATACGGTGGTGTCGTCTATTAAGATGCTACCTGTATGATACCGTAAGGCTGAACAATAAGCAACTCCTCTCGAGCGGCATCAACGGTAGGCTGTACGCGGGGTCTCTCATCAGGCCACCGCTCGGGGCCGCCGCGGTGCCCGTCACCCCTCAGGCGGAACGACGATCGGCAGCGTCACCGTGAAGGTGGCACCACGCTCGGGGTTGTTCGCCGCCACAATCGTGCCGCCGTTCGCCTCGACATGGTGTTTGCACAGCGCTAGTCCCAGACCGATGCCGCGCGCCTTCGTGCTGAAGAGCGGCTCGAAAAGCTGAGCCATGACGTTCTGCGAAATTCCCCCGCCCGTGTCGCTGACAATAAAGACCAGGTGATCATCATCCGCTGCCGCTGCACGGAGCGTCAGCGTCCCGGTGCTTCCCATCGACTGATAGGCGTTGGTGATCAGGTTCAGCAGGACCTGCTCCATCTGCAGCGGGTCGGCAAGCACACGGGGCAGCGCTGAGGGCACGTCGGTCACGACCTCGATACCGCTAGGGACCTGGGCGCGCGTGAGCGCACTCGTGAGCAAGGCCTCCGGTTCGAGCGAAAGCGGCACCGGCGTGCCGGCGCGCGCGAAGTCGAGCAGATCGGAGACGATGCGATCAGCCCGCTCCACCTCGCCCTCGATCATCGCCACCAGCTCGCCTGTGTCCAGTGTCGCATCGTCGACAGCCTCGGCGAGGAGGAAAGCCGCGTTCTTGATGATCGAGAGCGGCGTGCGCAACTCGTGCCCCACACCGCCCGCGACCTGTCCCATGACGGCGAGCTTCTCACGCCGCACGAGTTGGGACTGCGCCTCCTCCAGCGCCCGCGTGCGCTCAGCCACCATCTCCTCAAGGCGCTCGGAGTGATCGCGGAGCTGCCTCTCGGCCTCGCGGCGAGCGGTCACGTCGAGAATGAAGCCCTCAAGCACCTCGTCCCCGTCGCTCCCGGGCACCTGCGTGCCGCGCTCCCACACCCACCGCACCTCGCCCGAAGCCGTCACGATCCGGTACTCACACTCAAAGTGGCGCCCATCGCGTAGCCCATCTGCGATCGCCCCACGAAGCCTATCGCGATCCTCGTGGAGAACGAGCTCCGCATAGGAGAGCCGGCGGTTGTGGAGCAGGTCGTGCTGCGGGTAGCCGGTGAGCGCCTCACAACCGCTACTCACAAAGAGGAGACGCCAATCGGCATCGTTGAGGCAACGGTAGGCCATGCCGGGCAGGTTGTCCATCAGGGTCGTCAGAGCACGGCGGCTCTCGTGGAGCTCCGCTTCGACGGCGGCGTGCTCACGCTCGCTCCGCAGGCGCGTCAGCACCCGGTCGATCGCACAGGGTAGCAGCTCGAGGTAGACCCCGTCGGCATCCTCCACCAGGTAATCGCAGATCCCCAGCGCGAGGCCCTGCCGGGCATCCGCCACACTGCCTGCCGACACCATCAGGAGGCAGGGCAGCTCGGGGGCCTGTGCCCGCAACGCTTGGGCGACGCTCAAGGCGTCTCCATCGGGCGTACGATGGCTTAGGATCGCCACCTCGTGACGACGTGCCGCGAAGGCCGCCAACGCCTGAGTCCGATCCGGAGCGACCTCAACCCGATATCCCCGATCCGTCAGGCAACGCTCGATGGAGCGAGCCGGACTGTGCTCGCCCATCACCAGCAGGATCCGATATGCGTGTGCCTCAACCACCCTGGCTCTCCTCAAGGGGCAGGTCGCGGGTCAGCCGCCTGCAGAACATCCATCGATCTAGAGGGTGGTCTTGGTCAGTTCGCGGCATCGGCCATACCGGACCTACTCAACACCACCGGCCGTCGCAAGCCATGTGGGCAGCGATGCGATGCTCAACTATGCTCATTATAACCCGGTTCTAATCAAACAACAAGAACGGTTATCGGGACAGCTGCATTTCGGCAACCTTGTTTATGATAGCCCTGGAGCGGTTATGTCATGAGTGTCGCCTGACCGGGGCGCAGCTGCCTTCCCGGCAATCCGTGGTTGCGCATTTTCCGGGATCGGGTATAATCGCCTGTGTCAGGTAAGAACACACGAGGTCAGGCAACACGATGGTCGGAAGGGCGCGGTTTGTGCTAGCAGCAGAAGGCGACAGGGAGTTTTCCTTGTCGTAGTGCGCCTGTCTGACGGAGAGACACAAGAACCAGAGCGTGGGCGCACAGAGCCCACGCTTTTTTGTTAGGTCAGAACCCAGAGAGCCGCGGGCGCGCAAGAGCCGCGGCTTTTTCGTTCTTTGAGGTGAGAGGTGAATCATGTCGGTCGTAAGGTTTCAGGAGCTGGGCAAGTCATTTGGGGATCTGGACGTCTTCACGGGCCTGACGGGCGAGGTGCCGCGCGGCGCGCGCATCGGCTTGGTCGGGGCGAACGGCGTAGGCAAGACGACGCTGATGCGCATCTTCGTCGGCCTTGACACACCCACCGCCGGCAACCTCCACATTGCCAAGGGCACGCGCGTCGGCATCCTCGAGCAAGAAGCCGCGGACGCCTTCCTCGCACCGCAGCACACGGTCTTCGAGGAGATGCTCACGGTCTTCGGCGAGCTCCGCGCCCGCGAGGCCGCCCTCCGCCGTATGGAGGCCGCGATGGCCGACGGCGACGGCGACGAAGCGCTCCTGGCACGCTACGGGAGAGCTCAGGAGTCCTTTGCTCGCGATGGCGGCTATGAGTACGAGCTGCGCATCAAGCAGGTGCTGACCGGGCTGGGCTTCCAGGACGAGCAGCAGCACATGCCCCTCGCTCACTGCAGCGGCGGACAGAAGACGCGCGCCCTACTTGCACGCCTGCTACTCGAGGCGCCGGATCTCCTGGTGCTCGACGAGCCGACCAACCACCTCGACATCGAGGCCGTCGCGTGGCTCGAATCGACACTCGCTCGGTGGGAGGGCGCCTTGGTCATTGTCAGCCACGACCGCTACTTCCTCGACCAGGTGGTCAACATCATCTGGGAGATGCGTGGTCAGGGGATGGAGGTCTACCGCGGCAACTACAGCGCCTATGTGATGCAGCGTGAGGAGCGCTGGGCGTGGCGCGCCAAGGAGTTCGGCTCGGTCTACGAGCGCTTTCTTAAGGAGCTCGATTTCATCAAGCGCTTCATGCCGAGCGGCGACGACCAGGCCAAGGGGCGACTCAAGCGGTTGGCACGCGCCGTCCAGGCGGTGCAGCTGGGGGGCACCCAGGCCCTGAACCGGAAGTGGAGCGAGTTCATGGAGGACGGCCCGAGCATCTCGAAGCGCACCTGGACCGTTGCGGAGATCGAGCAAGCGATCAAGGCGCTGCGGGCACCCGACCCCTCGCTCGACCGCTTCCTGCTGCGCCTGAACAGCCGGCAACGGGGCGGCAACGAGGTGGTACGCGCGCGGGACGTGACGATCGGCTATCCGGACACCCCGCTTTTCGAGATCGACAAGCTGCTGCTCCTACGCGGCGAGCGTGCGGCCCTGATCGGCGCCAACGGCAGCGGCAAGTCGACCTTCCTCCGGACCCTGCTCGACGAGCTGCCGGTGCTGGCGGGGGATCTAGCGCTCGGCGCCAATCTCGACGTGCGTCACTTCGCTCAGGCGTATGAGATCATCGATCCCGACCAGAGCGTGATCGATGAACTACTGGCGCACCAGTTGATGGGCCTGGGCGAGGCCCGCCATCTGCTGGCCCGCTATCTCTTCCGCGGGGATGATATCTACAAACCGATGCGCGCCCTGAGCGGCGGTGAGCGGGGGCGCTTCGCGCTGGCGATCTTGGCGCTGGACCCGGTCAACTTCCTGCTCCTCGACGAGCCCACCAACCACCTGGACATCGAGGCCCAGGAGATGCTCGAGGAGGCCTTGCTGGCCTTCCCGGGCACCGTCCTGATGGTCTCGCATGACCGCTATCTGATCGACCGCCTGGCGACCCAGATCTGGGAACTACGCGATG
>JAXGUU010000040.1:0-17185 GCA_040774145.1 Anaerolineae bacterium | reverse complement strand
GGTCGCTGGAGGAACTGTTATGGTACCGAGTCCCACATCCGCCCCAGCTTCCGAAACGCCGGGGTCGGCCCTCCAAGGCCTTTCTGGCCCTCAAAGCGGAGTGGCTTACGTGACCACGGTTAACTGTGGCGCTACCAGTCATATACGCACGAGCGCCAAAAGTATCACACCGGAAAACTGATTCGGGCGAACACGCGAGAGATGTGAGAGGCGCCCTCTCAGAGGAGAAGGCTACAAGCTTGGTGTTGAAGCCCTGCCTCACTATCGTGCTGCCCGCCCCGAGACGGGGCGGGCAGCACTAGCTGCGAGGCCACCGGATCGCAGAACGGACCAACAGCCTACGCGTCCAACTCGGTCACGTGCTCGCTGAGATGGAGGTTGCGCTGCTTGTAGCCCGCCATCAAGTCCTCGAAGCACCCCGGTGTGCGCCCCACAATCTCCGGCGGGGAGATACCCCTCTGCGTGAAGAGACCTCGGAGGACCTGGCGGGCAACGATGGTGCAGGTGTAGCCTGTGGTGCGGGCCATCGACGACGTGTCGGTCTCAGGGTCGTATCGATCGAGCAGGTCGTAGGTGGCGCGGACGCGCCGGCCCTCCTTGCGCCCCTCCATCGTCACCTGGAAGACGGTCTGGTCCCTCTCCCCCGGCGTCATCTTCCACATCTTGAACAGCAGGGCGGAGGTGAGGTCGATGGGTCGTACCTGCCGGCCTTCCACCTTAAGCGGCTCAGTGCCAAAGAAGCCACTCTCACGGAAGACGCGCATTAGCTCGGCATGACCGGGATAGCGCAAGGTCTTCTCTTTCATGAAGGGAGCATTGAGCGTTCGAGCCAGCGTGCGCAGGCCGTCGGTGTTGAAGGCCTCCAGAGTACCCACGCCAGGGAAGTCGATCAACTCAACCTCAGAGAGCGCCGGCCGCACCACGACCTCGCCGTGCGACACGTAGCGGGCGGGACGCGTGTATTCCTCCAGAACATCGATGGGTGAGAAGACGGCCTTGTACTCATAGGGCCACTGCCGCACCTGCGGCAGTCCGCCCACGTAACACACATAGCGCTCCGTCCGGTCCAGACGTGCGTCGGCGTAGCCGGCGATGATGTTGCACAGGCCGGGCGCGACACCGCAGTCCACCACTGCCGTGACGTCCATTTCGCGGGCCAGGTCGTCGAGCAGGAAGGGGTCCTCGGCGAAGAAGGAGATGTCGACGACGTCCTTGCCCGCACGGATGACCTTCTCCAACGTCTCGAAGCCCATGAACCCGGGAACCGCGCAGATGACCAGATCACAGTCGGAGACGTACGGCGCGAGGTCGCTGACCTCGCGCAGATCCGCCCGTATACCCCTGCAGGGGACGCGGGCCGTTAGCCGGTCCAGCGCCCCCTGATTCAGGTCAATGACCGTGACGTCCGCCTCCGGCGCCAGGTCCCGCACCATCGCGCTCCCCACCATGCCCGCACCCAACACGACGATCTTCATAGTTGCCTCCTCGTTCGCTCTTTAAGGGACCGCCGCACCTCGAGGCCCGAACGCCGCCTTGCGGGCATTCTACCATCGGTTTGTCTTTCCACCGCTTCAGCCTACCATCCGGCATGGGAGCCCAAAATAAGCGCCGACAACACGGGAGGGAGACGATGACGATGCCGGATACCGCGCGGTTGCCACTGGGCGTGTCTCTGCACACACTTGATCCGGAGCAGCAGCTCACGACTGCAGAGCGCCTTGCCGGGTCATCGGTCAAGGCGCTCGAGCTGTGGGAACCCGACTTCGACAAGAGCGAGCACCACGTGGCGGAGATGCGACGCTTACTGGCCGCCGCGGGGGTGGAGGCACGCACCGTCCATGCGGCCTTCGGGAGCCCACTGGACCCCTCCTCGCTCGATCGTGCCGTGCGCATAGCGGGCATCGACGCCTCCAGCGCGGCGCTCGATCTGGCCGTGCGTATGCAAGCCCGGATCGTCGTCGTGCACGCCAGCGCCGAACCGATTGCCGACAAGGAGCGCGCCGCTCGCATAGCGGAGGCCCAGCGCAGCATCCGGACGATGGCAGAGTTAGCCGGAAGCGTCGGATGCCGGATCGCGGTGGAGCTATTGCCGCGCAGCTGCCTGGGGAATTCGGCCCGGGAGCTGCTGGCCCTTCTCGAGGATGTTGACCTGCGCACCGCCGGGGTCTGCCTCGATACGAACCACCTGATGGGCGACTTCGCCACGCTCCCGGACGCGGTCCGCGTTCTCGGACCGCGGCTGATGGCCCTGCACTGCTCCGACTACGATGGGGTCGACGAGAAGCACTGGCCTCCTATGCGCGGCGTCATCGACTGGCCCGCGTTTCTGGCGGCGTTGCGGGACGTGGGATTTTCGGGCCCGCTCAACTACGAGGCCACGCTCGAAGGAGAGACGCCGGCAGAGCGGCTGGCCTTCCTCGAGGACAACTATGCGCGGCTCACGAACAGCATCTGCTAACGAAGCGTTCCATAGGGAGCACCCATCCTGTCAGACTGTGGAGGTAAGGTAGCGATGACCCTTCCGAAGACGACGCCTGACACAGACACAGCTGAATCGGCAGAGGAGACACTGCGCAACCAGTACCCCATCCTACGTCGATTCGCGGAATCGCGGCGGCAGTTCGCAGCAGACCCGTACCGGCCGCAGTATCACTTCGTGAGCCCCGAGGGTAACCTGAACGACCCCAACGGGCTTTGCTTCTGGCACGGACGGTGGCACCTCTTCTACCAGGCCTGTCCACCGCCCGATCCCCGGCCCCACTGGGGCCACGCCGTCAGCGACGACCTCATCCACTGGCGCGACCTGCCCCACGCGATCGTGCCCGGCCCCGAGGAATCCTGCTGGTCGGGTGCGACGCTGGTTGAGGCAGACCGTGTGATCGCCATGTACCACGGTCACCAGCTCGGCAACATGGTAGCCGTGGCCAGCGACCCGCTGCTGCTGAAGTGGAAGAAAGTGACGGGCACTGCCGTCATCCCAAACCCCTGCCCCATCTGGACGCGCACGACAGGGCACGAGACGCTGCCCGGCGTCGGCGGCGGTCCGCCGCCCGCCGGCGCGATCAACTTCGTCTACGACCCCTGCATCTGGAAAGAGGGCGAGTTCTACTACTCTATCTCCGGCGGCACCCTACCGCACGGCCCCAGCGGTCGGCGCATGCGGGCCGAGTTCCTCTTCCGCTCGCGCGATCTGGCGACGTGGGAGTACCTGCACCCCTTCCTAGAGGGCGACATCTTCGGCCTGCCCGGTGACGACGGCGGCTGCCCCTACTTCTGGCCGATCGGCGACCGGCACATCCTGCTGCACTTCAGCCATATGAGCGGTGGGCACTACCTGCTGGGGGACTACGACACCGTTCGCGACACCTTCGTCGTCACCCATGGCGGTCGGTTCACCTTCGGCCCCTGGTACCCCGGAGGTGTACATGCGCCCACGGCCACGCCCGACGGTCAGGGCGGCGTGATCGCCCTCTTCAACATCAACACTGCCAAACCCACCCCGGGCTGGGACCAGATCCTGAGCCTGCCGCGGCGCCTCACCCTAACCGCCAAGGATGAACTGGCTATCGAGCCGGCGGGCGACCTCGCGTCGCTGCGCACCGACCACCGGCACGTGGGCGCGCAAGTGCTGCCCGCCAACCGCGAGATCGTGCTCGAGGGCATAGGCGGCAACGCAGTCGAGATCGCCGCCGAGATCGATCCCCAGGATGCCCAGACGGTCGAACTCAATGTCCTGCGCTCCCCCGGCAGGGAGGAGGCCACCCGCATCGCCTTCTACCGACATCGCGGCTATGTGGACTGGGATCGCAGCGACGGCTGGGCGCGATTCCGGGCGTCGCGCGATAGCCTGATCGCGATCGACACGACCTATGCGTCGGAACTGCTTGATGTCGAGTCCCGCGCGCCGGAGATCGCGCCGGTCTACCTGGCGCCTGGCGAGCCCCTGAAGCTGCGCGTCTTCATCGACAAGAGCGTGATCGAGGTCTTCGCCAATGGGCGCCAATGCCTGGCCGTGCGCATCTATCCGGGCCGCGAGGACAGCCTGGGGGTCTCCCTGCGGGCGCAAGGTGCGGACGCGGTGCTCCATTTCCTCGGCCTCTGGCAGATGCGCGGCATCTACGATGGGAGTATAAGCAAACGCCCGGCGATCAGATCGCCGGGCACGTAGACAGCGCTCCGTCCGTTCCTATGAGATCGACGCGGCGACCCGAATCATCGTTTCTACATCAAGGCCTTCGCCGACCAACTGGTACACGTGATCGCCCTGCTGCCAGACCAGGTTGGTCAGTGTTGGGTCAGGATTCCAGGTCCCCTCAAGCGTCCACACGCCGGTATACCACCAGCCATGAAAATCGCCGATACCGACTTCGTGCACATCCTCAGGTCCCACCATCAGCGTGATCCCACTTTCCACGTGAGACGGCTCAATGAACAATCCGAGCTGGAGCTTAGCTCGATAGGCTTGCGGAGCCGGAGTGGGCGTCGGCACGACATTCCCAGGTTGACTTTGCTCTGCTACGTTGGGTGCGGGCTCGCGGTCAGGTGACAGGGTGAGAAAGGGCCGGATGGACAGCCCGGTTTCACGTTGGTCCCGGAACTGGCCCAGCACCAAGAAGCGGTCAACCGCATCGCCACCGATCAGGAAGTTGGCAAATGAGCGGTCGTAATCAGGCATGGGCTCGAGGCCGCCACCGCCTGCACTGGCGCTACTCATAGGGACAAAGCCCTCCAAGAACATGGATTCGTTGGTCACCACCACACCCTGCCACAGAAAGCCGTCAGGGACATAGGACGGGACGATCAGGCGATCTCCGCTGGGTAGCGCGATTCGCTCTCCCGGCTGCGGTATGCGGAATCCATTCCCATGGATCAGCGACCATCGGTCTTTCGGCACGTCGTAGAGGAAGTACTCATAGCTGTCCACATCGGACAGCGGCTCGGGCACGAACTCCCGAACGATCAGGTCTGGGGAAGCCACCCGGTCCCTCGGAACTCCGTCAGGTCCCTGCTCGTCGTCGGTCAGATTCGACAGTGGCTGGTGCGTCACGATTCTCCGAATGATGAGATTGGTGGACGTCACCTGCTCAAACGCCACGCCCAGCCATTGCGCAAGCGTCATCCGCGCTGAGGGCAATGCAAGAAGAACTGCCAGTGTCAGTGCCATCACGGCGCCTGCAAGAGCCGCCCACCCACGACGTCGGCCATATGAGCGCCCGGCTCTGTTCCCTCTCTGCCATCGGTCTGTTCCGACCTGGGTGCTTGCCCCCATATTCGCACGAACTCGTGTCCACAGCTCCGGTGTCAGAGCAACCTGTTCCGCTTCGGCAGCGAGTGCCTCAGCGATATTGCGTTCGATACCCATGTGTTTGCCTCCTATCATCCTCGGGCCTCTCGTCGTCCTCTTAGCCCAGTCAGCCTGAATTGGGCTTCAGGTCTCGAGAGCTCGTCTCGCAGTCTCGCGCGTGCGGTGTGGAGGCGAGACTTGACCGTGCCGATCGGGATTTTTAGGGCCGCAGCAATCTCCGCCTCCGTCAAGCCGCTGTAGTAGCGCAGGATCAGCGTCAACCGCTGCGCCTCAGGAAGTCGTGCGATCGCGCCCCGAACGCGATGAAACGCTTCGTTCCGTTCCGCTTGCTCCTCAGGTCCGGTCATATGGGTATCCCGGTGATCCGCGAGAGCTTCAAGGGGTAGAGTGGGCTCTCTTCCATCCCGTTTTCCCAGGCGCCTGACGCGGTGGATCAAGATACGGTAGAACCAGCCGCGAAAGGCAAGCGGATCGCGCAGGTCACGAATGCTCCGCCATACCTGAATGAAGGTCTCCTGGACCGCATCCTCGGCCAGCGTTCGACGGTCGGTGATCAGGAAAGCCGTCCTGAGCGCTCTTTCGGCGTATGCTTGGTAGAGCGCTTCGAAGGCCGCCTCATCCCCACGTTGACAACGCCGAACGAGATCAAGTTCGTTCAAGACACGCCTCGTTCTTGTCCAATTTCAACCTCCCTATGACCTGATCCCTTGGGTTCGAACGCGTTCTATCTATAAGGAGTCTGCACTCGGTCAAAAGGTTCATTCGTGGCTTGCCGGCAGGCCGCAGTGGCCTTCCAACGAAGGCACGGACGCGTCCGACGCCCCGAGGCGGGTCGGCAGGTCTGACGACAATGCCAACGGAGCGCGGCAGTCCAGGCAGAACGGTCGGCCCAAGGGCAGAATGGGGTTGCCCCGCCGCGATTCGGCGCCCACCCGATTTATCGGGTGCCACGATGTAGCACGGGGACTTCATCCCCGTGCGGGCTGCACTGCGGCCCGGTGCGACTGACTGACGCTAGATCTCCAGCCCCAGATCGCGGTGCAAGAAGCGCACTGTGTCGCCGACCTGCTCCTCGGGGATGCAGAAGGAGACGCTGTGCTCCGTCGCCGCCTGCGCGACGGCGATGACCCGCGTGCCCTGTGCGCCCAGCGCCGCGAAGGCGTGCGAGACGACGCCCGTCTCGTTCCACCCCGGCACGCCGACAACGGAGACGGTCGCCACCTGCTCCTTGGTGCCCAGGAGGCAGCGCCCCCGCTCCAATTCGCCGACGAAGGCAGCGCGTAACGTCCTCAGACAGCGCTGCTGGTCCTGACGCCGCACGATCAGGTTGAGGCTATGCTCGGAGAAAGATTGCGAGAACATCAGCACATCGATCCCCACCTCGGTCAGCGCCTGCAGCGCGCGGGCGACCAGCATCAGCGACCAGGAGTCGTCCTGGCTGCCGATGGCGATCAGGCTCAAGCCGGTGGTCGAGATGATCGCGGGTAGCCGCTCACGGTCCGGCGCGGGCGCCTCCACGATCAGCGTGCCCGGATCGAGGGGATCATAGCTGTTCTTAATGCGCAGCGGGATACTGTGCTCGATCACCGGACGGATCGTCTTCGGGTGCAGGACATCCGCACCGTAGTAGGCCAGGTCCGAGGCCTCCGCGTAGGAGAGCTCGCGCAGCGTGCGGGCCCCTGCGACAAGGTTCGGGTCCGCCGTCAGGATGCCGTTCACGTCGCTCCAGATCCAGACCTCGGCGGCGTCCAGCCCCGCGCCGACGATGGCGGCGGTATAGTCGCTGCCGCCCCGCCCCAGCGTCGTGGTGACCCCCTCCTCGGTCGCCGCGATAAAGCCGGTGATGACCGGGATGACGCCCTGATCGACGAGCGGTCTGACCTTGGCCTGCAGGTTGTCACGGGTCAGCGCCGGCAGGGGCGTCGCGGCGCCGAAGAGATCATCGGTCACGATCAGGTCGGTTGCCGGCAGTGCCTCGGACCGCACACCGCGATCACGGAGCGCCGCCGCCAGGATATGGACCGACAGCTGTTCGCCAAAGGCTACGACGTGGTCGCGCCCGCGTGCCGTCAGCTCTCCGAGCACTCCAAGGCTGCGGTAGAGGCGCTCGACCTCGCGCAGTCGACCCTCCACCCACTTCTCAAGGATCCGCCGCTCCTCGCCCTTGGTGAAGAGTGCCGCGATCACCGCAAGATGACGCGTATGGATCTCATCCTTGATCCGCAGACAGTCCGCCTCACGACCCTCGGCAGCGGCCCATGCACCACTGAGCAGCTGGTTAGTCACGCCACTCATCGCCGACAGCACGACCACCGCTCCCCCGGCCTCGCCGTGCATGCCGCTCACGATATCTGCCACCGCGGCAAAGCGCGGTGCATCCCCCACCGACGTCCCCCCAAACTTGTGTACAATCATCATCAGCTCCAAATCAGCAGATCCCAGACCTCAAATCGCACATCTCGAGTGGACGAACACAGCATCCGGTATCCGATCACCCGTCGCTCGTTACTCGTTACTCGTTACTCGTTACGGATTATGCCGCTCTCAGCGCCTGATCCAGGTCAGCGATCAGGTCGTCGGCATCCTCGATCCCCAGCGCATAGCGAATGAGGCTGTCGCTCACACCGGAGGCCCGACGCTCCTCGGGATCCAGCGAGACGAAGAGGGCCTGCTGCTGGACAATGCTCTCGACGCCCCCCAGCGTCGGACCGATGTAGGGGATCTGCAGGCTGTCGACCACGCGCGAGGTCTGTTCCTTGTCACCCGCGACCTCGAAGCTGACCACGCCACCGAAGCCCGTCATCTGGCGCCGGGCGATCTCGTGGTCGGGGTGGCTCGGCAGCCCCGGATAGTGGACGCGCGCCACTTTGGGATGGCTCTCCAGGAACTGTGCGACGCGCATTCCGCTCTCGTTCTGCTGGCGGACGCGCAGGGCCAGGGTCTTCAGGCCCCGCGAGAGCAGGTAAGCATCCTGGGTGCCCCCGACGGCCCCGAGCAACCCTCGCGTCATCTCCACCGCCGTGATCCAGCGGTGATCACCGGCGACGACCCCCGCCAAAAGGTCATTGTGTCCGCCCAGGTACTTCGTCGCGCTGTGAACCACCAGATCGACGCCCAGGGCCAGCGGGCGCAGGTTGATCGGTGTGGCGAAGGTGCAATCCACCACAGTGAGGATGTCACGGGGCCGAGCCAGCGCGACCACACGCTCCAGATCCATGATCCGCAGATAGGGGTTGGTGGGTGTCTCGCCGAAGATCAAGCGCGTGTTGGGCCGGATCGCGCCGGCAAGCCCATCCCAGTCATCGATGGACACCAGCGTTGTCTCCACACCGAAACGCGGCAGAAAGTCCCTGGCGAACTCCGTAGTCCTCCGGTAAGCATCGCGCACCACGATGGCGTGATCGCCGGTTGAGAGCAGCGTCAGCAGCGTTGTGGTGATCGCCGCCATGCCGGAGCCGAAGAGCACGGCCCCCTCCGCGCCCTCCAGTGCCGCCACCTTCTGCTCGACCACTCGCTGCGTCGGGTTGCTGTAACGCCCATATTCGTCGCGGAGGTCGAGATCTCCCCCCGCATCACGGACCTCAGTGCGCTCGGCCTTGCGCGCCATAAACGCAAGGACCTCAGCGGTGTCCGCGAAGGTGTAGGTCGACGTCTGAACGACCGGGGTGACCAGCGCGCCGTAAGGTTTGCGCCGCTCCTCGCCGCCGTGCACAGCCTGCGTTGCCTGGTGGTTCGATGTCATCACACTCTCCTCTCCGTTGAGTCCAACCTTGCGAAGGTTACCAAGGTGCCTGCCTATGTGGAAGGACGCGCGGCCAATGGTAGCTTCACACGTGGCGGTTCCCAAACCTTCGCAAGGTCTCCGATAGGTCGATTAGTTCGTCGAAGAGAGGAGGCAACAAAAAACCTCTTCAGCACAGCCCCACCGTTGCCCGGGCTCTGAAGAGGTGTCAAGCCTTAATCGCTTGCAATCCGCCGATCTGCCGGCGGTCTCATCTTCCAGAACCCACCACCGCAGGGGGTCTGCCGGAGTTGGCACCATAGGCTCGCACCCGGGTTGCCGAGGTTTCACAGGGCCGGTCCCTCCACCTCTCTCGATAAGAACCGCCGCGAACTATACCACGCGGCGGCGAAGTGTCAATGACTTCTTGTTTACGGCCTCCGAAATCGTATAATGAAGATACGCCTAGGCTGAAGGTCGCACCCCGGAGGTGGCCCATGAACCAGGTTCGTCGTCCAGGAATCCTATGGATCATCGTGTTATTCTCCCTGATCACCGTGAGTTGCAGTCTCTTTTCGCCGTCGCCCGCGCCCACCGCGACGACGCCACCGCCGACATCCTCGCCCACCGTGGCGCCTCAGGAACCGCCCTCGGCGACACCGACCCTGCCACCGGACGTCGATCTGCCGCAGGTCGCCAAGCCGGTCTTCGCCGTCTTCCGTGAGGAGCAGGTCGATGTCGTGCCCAGCCTGACCATGGAAAAGCCCTCCGCAGGCCTGAAGAACGTCTCCGTCCCCTTCGTCCTCTCAGAGGATCAGATCGAGCGCCTCGCCGCCGATGGCTTCGTCGTCAGTCCCGGCACAGAACGGGAGTTCTTCACGCTCTACGAAAAGGCCCGCTACCGCAACGTCCCCATCTTCGTGACCAGCGACTCGCTGTTGCACATCTACCACCTGCTCTTCGACAAGGTACTGCGCACCGCCGAGGTGGAGTACTTCATCCCCATCCTCCATGAGCTCAACGAGGGCTTGCTCGTCGAGGCCGACGCCAACTACCAGCAGCTGCGCACCACCCCGTGGGAGGATGCGGCACGACGCACCGTGGCCTTTATCGGGGTCGCCGGGCGATTGCTCGACGCCGGTTTCGACGTCCCCACCTATGCGCAGGATCTCGTGGAGGCCGAAATCGCCAACATCGAGGAGGCTGCGGGTATCGCACCCTCGCCGATCTTCCCCGGGCTGGCCTTTGGCGAGGACTACACTCAGTACATTCCGCGGGGCCACTACACGCTCAGCGATGACCTGCGTGCCTATTTCAAGAGCATGATGTGGTACGGGCGAATGACCTTCCGCGTCAGCCCGGCAGAGGGCGAGGTCAGCCGTGCCGAGACACGTTCGGCCCTCCTCCTCGTCCATGCCCTCCGCACAGCGCAGGCGGGGGGGCGTCCGGCGCTCAACGCATGGGATGAGCTCTACAACCCCACCGTCTTCTTTGTGGGACGCAGCGACGACCTCACGGTCTACCAATACCTTGCCGTGATGGACGTCGTCTATGGCGAGGGCGTGTCCGCCACCGACCTCGTCGACGAAACGCAGCTCGATGCCTTCATCGCCATGGCCGATCAATTGCCGCCCCCGGAGATCCTGGGCATCGTCATCATGGATACCGACGATGAGGAAGCCACCACCAAGGGGTTGCGCTTCATGGGACAGCGCTTTGTGCCCGACGCCTACATCTTCCGTCAGTTGATCTACCGCAACGTCGGCACACGCGACAACCGGCGGGGCCTCCCCAAGGGACTCGATGTCTTCGCGGCGATGGGCTCCGAGCGCGCCTATGACCTGCTTGAGGAGATGGGCGAAACCTCCTACGAGAACTATCCGGAGCAGATGGCCGAGGTCCGCGCTTGGCTGACGAACCTCACGACTGAGGAGTGGACCGAGACCCTCTACAACAGCTGGCTCTATACCTTCTACCCCTTGTTGGAGGTCCCGGGACAGGGCTACCCCACCTTCATGCACTCCACCGCCTGGCTGGACAAACAACTCAACACCGTCCTCGGCAGTTGGGCCGAGCTCAAGCACGACACGATCCTCTACGCCAAGCAGGTCTACGCCGAGCTCGGTGGTGGCCCGCCGCCACCGCCACCCCTGCCGCCACGGGGCTACGTCGAGCCGGTGCCGGCGTTCTACGCACGTCTGGCAGCGCTGACAAGGATGACGCGCGAGGGGCTGGAGAGCCGCGAGCTGTTGGACGAGCAGGACGCCGAGAGCCTCGCCCAGCTGGAGGATCTGGTAGCCTCCCTGCAGACCATAGCGGAGAAGGAGCTGCGCGGCGAACCCTTGACCGAAGCCGAATATGACCGCATCCGCTACTACGGGGGAGAACTTGAACACCTGACGATGGCCGCCAGCGACGAGGCAGGACCGGCGGGCGGCTTTATGGACGAGACGCCCCAGGCCGCCGTCATCGCCGATGTCGCGACCGATCCGGGCGGGCCGGATGGCCCCACCGTGCTGGAGGTCGGCGTCGGGCGCATCAACGAGATCCACGTCATCGTGCCCGTGATCAACGAGGACGGCAGCATCAGCCTGCAAGTGGCTCTGGGCGGCACCTTCTCCTATTACGAGTTCCCCTGGCCCGCGAGCGACCGCCTGACGGATGAGGCCTGGCGTGCGATGCTCGATGACGGCACCGCCCCGCCGGTGCCCGAGTGGACCAGCTCGTTCCTCACCGTCTCAGGGGAGTATGCCGAGCTGCAGCAAGCCGCCCTGGACTTCCAGAAATCGGTCACGTCCGCCTACTGGAGCCAGCGCGAGACCTTCCGCGAGGACGAGGCGGCCCTGATGCAATTCGAAGAGGAGATCCGCGCGCTGCAGCTGGCCAACCGCTATATGGGCCACCAACTGGTCAGCACCCACTTCCGCTCGCACGATCTGCAGGCCGACGATCTGGCAGTGGTGACGGTGCGGGAGACGTGGCAGGACGAGCTCTACGCCTATGACGGCGACGAACCCTATTGGGACGAACCGGCGATTGCCGAGCGCGGGCCTTACACCCTGGACGTGACCTACACGCTGGAAGCCCAGACGTTGGACTACGGGACCTTCTGGCGGGTGACGCGCGCCGTCTATGCCAATACGCCGCCCGACTGGTAGACCGGAGGGATCCAGCGAGCGCACAGGCACATCGCGCCGAGTGGGACACCTCCTGGTCATCGCCCTGCTCGGCGCGGGGGCGCTAGGCCTTGCCGCCGGGCTGTTGCCTCCTGCCCCAACACCTGACGACATCCTCGTCTTCACCTGCAACACCGAGACCTGCCGGCGGATCAGCGTGCCATCCGGATCCCTCACCCCCAACTCCTCTCCCGGGGGGAGAGGGGAGCCGGACTCAGACGGCGTCTTTACCTCCGGTGAGATCGATCTGACGGGAGATGGCATCCGGGAGAGGGTCGAGCTCGCCGAGGGCATGATCACGGTCTTCCAGGATGGCGATGTGATCTGGCAAAGCCCTCCTACGTGGGATGTGGTGGATCTCGCGCTCGGCGATCCCAACGACGATGGGCGGTTTGAGATCCTGGCAGCCTTCCGGCGCGACGATGTCGAGGGCGTGCCACGTAGCCAACCCTTCATCATCGGCTATCGTCAGGGCCAGATCCGCACACTCTGGGGTGGTTCACCCATCGCGGAGCCCATCGTCGAACTCGAGCTCGGCGACGTCACCGGCGACGGCATGCAGGATCTCATCGTCCTGGAGGCTCCCTCTTCTGACCCCTCCCCCCGGTGGGGGCAAAGTCCCCGACCTTGGGGAGAGGCCGGGAGGGGGAAGCTCGGCACTGTCTCAACCACCGTCGCCGTCTGGCGCTGGCACGGATGGGGTTTCAGCCGGATGTGGCGCAGCGAGGAGGGACGCCACCGCGACCTCATCCTGCTGCCGGGAACAGACGGGGGTCCCGCCACCTTCGCGGTATACGTCGGCATCGCCGACTAATAGCGCCGCGGCTGTCGCGGATAGCTCTGGAAGGGCGTGCGCGGCTCAACGCTCACCCAATCGCCCGCACGCTGATCTGCACCGGCTGCATCCAGTCGGGACAGCGTGCGCAGCAGATCGAACGTCACCCAGCGAGCGGCCTGGGGCGGATCGGTCCCCCAGAGCCCATACGGCCCCTGTCGCGCCCGCACCGCCGCGACCAAGTCCGCAACGCGTGAGTCATCGAGCGAGGCGCCGATGCACGCGCAGAGGTGTAGCACCTGCGCGAGGTCGAAGCGCCCGTAGAAGGTCAGAAAACCGCGGGCGGGCTGCGCACCGATCAGCCGCGCGACCTCGAAGCCGAGCGTCGCCGCCTCCCGCGTCTCACGGCCCAGGAGCAGATCCAGCGCGCGCCGCGCCTCCGGCCCCGCCTTCGCTCGGGGTGATGAGCCAGGCAGAGCAATGCCCCGGTGGTGTTGGACCGGCATCCCCATCGCGAGTGGGGCAGCCGGCGATAGCCGGCAACACGACCATAAGTACCCCGCGCCGTCTGAGGCGCTCCCGCCGTCCGAGGCGCTCCCGCCACGCCCGTGGGCCAGGCGCCGTCCTCCAGTCGCTGTCCCAGGAGCCATTCGTAGGCGAGTTCGGCGCGTGAATCGGTCGCATAACCGCACATCGCCAGGGCGCGCAGCGGCAGCGCCGTCTGGAGCGGCACCATCGTGTAGCCCTCGCCGTCTGCGACCTCGGGATCGCTGCCGGGCAACTCCCAGGCGCCATCCGCGCGCTGCAGGGAGAAGAGATAGTCCGCCCCACGCCGTACCGCGGCGTGTTCCGGGCCGAAGCCAAGGAAGCCGAGGCGCATCAGCGCCAGCGCCGTGAAGCGTAGCGCGTCACCCAACCAAGTGGAATCACCCCGCTGCCACGCACCGTCGGATGCTTGCGATGCCAGCAGCGGCGCCACGAGCGGATCCCGCTCGCGCAGCATCACGAGCTCGTCCACCTCAGGGTCATCCTCGCCTCTGCCCAGCAGGTCCGTCAACACCAGCCGGCGCAGGCACGGCGAGCGATCGGCGAGCAGGAGTGGAAGCCAGGTCATCGTCAGCTCACCCCCTCGGTAGCCCGCAGATACCGCGCCGTCGGCGTGTTCCCTGCCGCTACAGCCTCCGGCGTGCCCTGAGCCACGATACGACCGCCATCAGGCCCACCGCCCGGGCCAAACTCCACCAGCCAATCGCAAGCCGACAGCAGCAATGTGTGATGCTCCACCACCAGGACGGAATTGCCGCCCTCCACCAGTCGGTGCAACACGCCGACGAGCCGCGCCACATCCTCAAGGTGCTGGCCCACGGTGGGCTCGTCCAGGATGTAGAGCGTGCCCGAACGCGTCGGGCGGCAGAGCTCCTCCGCGATCTTGAGGCGCTGCGCCTCGCCACCGGAGAGCGCATACCCGGGTTGACGCAGCACCAGGTAGCCCAGCCCGACCTCCTGAACAGCCTGCAACTTGCGGGCCAGGCCCGGCTCATCGTCAAGCGCGTCCGCCACCAGCTCCACGATCTCATCGATCGTCCTGCCGAAGGCCTCCGGAAGGGCAACGCCGTTCAGGCGCACGTCCCACGCCTCGGGGCGGCAGCCTGTCCCGCCGCACACCTCGCAGGGGACGTGAACGCTGGGGAGGAACGCCATATCGAGGGTAGTGAAGCCGCGCCCGCCGCAGGCGGCACAGCGCGCCGCGAGCGCCCGTGCGTCCAGCCCCAACATCTGAGCGTCACCGGTCTGTGCGTAGATCCTGACCAGCGGGTGGGTCAGTCCCAGGAAATCCGCCGGACTCGTCACGCCGGCCTTGACCTGATCCACGAGGAGTACCCGGGAGGGCGCCCCCTCAATCGCGTCGTGCACGCCCGGATCAAGCGGTTCGAAGGCGACCGAAGTGGTATGCTTTCGGGGCGCCAGCGCGCGCCCCAGTGTATCGATAACAAGCGTGCTCTTGCCCGAGCCTGAGACCCCACAGATGCCGACGAGCCGGCCCAGCGGAAGCCGCACCTCCTCACCCTGCAGGTTGTTGGCTCGGGCACCCCGGATCGTCATCCACGCCTGAGGCGTCCGCCTGGGTCCTGTCGCCAAGGGTATACGCTCGCCGCGCAGCCACTGGGCGGTCAGCGTCGTCGATCGCATCACCTCGTCAGGCGTACCGGCAGCCACGACCTCCCCACCGGCGGCGCCGGCGCCCGGGCCCATGTCAACCAGCACATCCGCCGCACGGATCACACCGGGATCGTGCTCCACGACAATGACCGTGTTGCCCTCAGCACAGAGCGCTTTCAGCGCTGCGGTGAGGGCCTCGACCTCCGCGGGGTGCATACCCCGCGTCGGCTCGTCGATCAGGACCGTCAGGGAGGTCAGCCCGCTTCCCAGCAAGCCGGCCAGCTTCACACGTTGCGCCTCGCCTGCCGACAGGGTCGACGTATCACGGTTGAGGTGAAGATAGCCCAGACCCACCGCCCTCAGGAAGCGCAACCGCCGCCGTACGGTCTCCAGACTCGCCCCGACCGTGACGGCGACGTGCCGGCCCTCACGATCGGTAAGCGCTGAGGCCTCCAGCCGGTCCATCAGCTCCGCCAGCCGCGAGAGCGTCACCTCGCTGATCGCATGAAAGGCGTGGCCACCCAGCGTGACCGCGGCATACTCGGGGCGCAGACCCGCGCCGGGGCACGCCGGACAGACCTTGGTGTCGGTGTAGGTCCCGCCCGTGTCCCAATCGCGCACCCATCCGTAGAAGCCCGGGTAGCGCTGGGTATGGACACGGATCGTCCCGTTACGGCTCTCGTGGACGACCTCCAGTGGTTCGTCGTAGCCGTAGAGAAAGGCGTGCTGCGCCTCGGGCGTCATCGCCTGCCACGGCGTCGTCGCAGGATCAAAACCCATCACCTTGGCCAGAGCCTGGACGAGCTCGTAGCCGCCGTTCAGCGGTTTGCAGAGATAGCCCTTGGGGAAGAAGCCCGGTGAGTGCATCGCGCCATCACAGAGGGGAAGCTCGGGATGCACGATCAGCTTGCCCGGATTCGGCTCGCGCAGCGTACCCACCCCGTGACAGGTCGTGCATGCCGCTGCATAGACGGACGGTGAGAAGTGGCGCGGTGCCGCCACAGGATAGGTCGATCCGCAGGTCGGGCAGTGCCACGTGCCGGTCCGTCTCTGCTGGACCGTGTGACGGTCCGGAGCCCGGCGCGCCAGCGGTGTCCCGCAAGCGGGACAGTCCCGCTCGCCCAACCACGAGAAGAGCACCGCCAGATGGTGCGCCAGTTCAGTCGCCATGCCGACGCTGTTGCGCCGACCGAAGTGACCTCGCCCCCCCTCTCCCACCGCGATCGTCACGCCCAGGCCCACGATCGCGTCGACCTCCGTCTCCGGACCCTCCCGTGTGCCCTGCCGCTCGTACATTGAGAGCGTCTCCAAGAAGCGCCGCCGGGCCTCGACCTCCAGCACATCCCGCACCAGGCTCGACTTGCCCGAACCGGAGACGCCGGTGATCACCGTGAGCTTTGCCTTGGGGAAGTCAACCGTCACATCCCTGAGGTTGTTCGCCCGCGCGCCCCGGACCCGGATTGCATCTCCCTCCCCCGCTTTTCTGACCCTCTGCGTCTCTGCGTGGTCGCCTTCGCCAGGTCTCACCAGGTCCTCATCGCGGAGCGCTGACCCCGTGGCGGAATGCTCCTGGCCCAACAGCCCATCGGGCGGTCCCGCATAGAGCAGGTCTCCGCCCCTCGGCCCGGCGCCAGGCCCCAGGTCGATCACCCAGTCCGCCGCGCGAATGATGTCTGTGTTATGCTCCACCACGACCACCGTGGCCCCGCTGCGCGCCAAGCGGTCCAGCACCATCAACAGTCCCGCCACATCCTGTGGGTGCAGGCCGGTCGACGGCTCGTCCAGGATCAACACCTGGTCGGCAAGGCCGCGCCGCCCCAGGAACTTCGCCAGCTTGACCCGCTGCGCCTCGCCGCCGGAGAGCGTGGGCGAGGGTTGACCCAGCGTCAGGTAGCCGAGTCCGATGTCGAGCAGCGCGTGCAGGATGCGGGATGCCGACGACCGCTGGGCGTCCGAGAGATGCTGCGTGGACCTCAGGCGTGGCAACACCTCGGCCATCGTCAGCCGGTAGAAGTCGGAGATGGAGAGTTCGTCCTCGCCAAAGCGGG
>JAXGUU010000039.1:0-17263 GCA_040774145.1 Anaerolineae bacterium | reverse complement strand
GGTCTTCCGCGCCCGTCAGCCCGGCGGGGCACCTTGGGGAGCAGCGGCTCAACAATTGCCCATTGTTCATCCGTAAGTTCCATCGCTCAGACTCCTCTGCGTGGTCTGAGCTTAGTTTACCATTTTTGAGATGAGTTCTAGAGGCGATCGGGCGTGCCGAAGCCCGTCAGTCGGAACTGGAGGAGGACTTACGACAGGCAGCGTGCCGCAAGGCGTCGTTGGACGCAGTCAAGGCGCGCCTGGAGGGGCTCGAACAGGACGTGACCCGGGTTGTCGGCGAGATGCAGCGTGCGGCAGACCGGCTGGCAGAAGCCCAGAAGGCATTAGCGCGGGCAGAGGCGGCACAGGCCGTCGTAGACGAAGCTGCGGCAGGGCACGAAGCTTACTGTGCGGCGGAGGCAGCGCTTACGGACCTGGACCGGCAGCGTGACGCGCGCGACAAGGTGCGAGCTGAGCAGCAGCGTGATGAGAAGCGTCTGGCCCAGATCGACGAACAACTGGCTGGGTTGGCGCGCCATTTGGAGACCATTGCCGAAGCGGAGGCGGCGATGGTCGAGCTGCGTCCCCGAGTGGAGAAACAGGATGGGTTTGAGCATGCGCTTGCGGAGGCCCGGCACGACGCAGAAAGGCTGAAGTCGCAACAACGGGCTCTTGCGGAGGCGGAAGCAGGGCTGGCGGCTCTGAGTCAACGCTTATCCGAGGTGCAGATGGGGGTAGCACGGCGCGATCAGGTTCAGGCGGATCTGGATCAGCTTCGAGCGGCCCTCAAACCTGTCGATGCCGAGTATGAGGCGGTCTCACAGAATCTGGCTGCCCTGCGAGCAGACCTTGGGAATCTGAGTGATCGTCAGAAGCAACTTGCCGCACTGGTAGGACTAGCTGAACGCGACCTGAAACAGGAGCGCGAACGCCTGACGGAGTGGGAACAGAAGCAGTCAAAGCTGCAAGGGGAGACCGCACACCGACCACGGCTGGAGGCAGAGAGCGAGACCGTCAGATGTGGACTGGAGGAGTTGCGCGAACGATCCGATGGATTGACTGGGACGGCAGCTCGGCACAGAGCCGAGCTGGCACACATCTCCACGCAGTTGCAGGCTTTGACGAGCACTGATACAGGCCAATGCCCCGTCTGTGAGCGTGAACTGACGCCCGAGCACCGCGACGAGCTGCTGGCGCGTCAACAGGCGCGTCAGGAGGAGCTGAACGAAGCGCTGGCTGCCGTTCAGACCGAACAGCAAGCGGTCCAGCAAGAGATGCGCAAGCAGGAGAAAGCGCTGCGTACCCTGGACGACCGGTTGAAGAACCTGCCCCGTTCCGACGAGGTTGAGGCTGCAGTAGCACAGGTCACGGCGCACCAAACTGCTTGCGATGAACGTGAGTCGCGGCTTCGTGACGTCCAGGCAGAGGTTGCCGAGCTGACAATCCGTATGGAGATGCTCGGGGCAGAGTTGACCGAGATCGAGACCCAACAGGGTGAGCTCGATAGGACACGGCAGGCCAAACAGGATGAAGTTGACACCCTGGAGCGCGAGCTGCGCGAACTGCCCAGTCGCGCTGACGTCGAGTCGCTGATGACGCAGATCGAGCAGCAGCAGGCGAGTATGGCGGAGAAAACCTCGTCTGTCGAGGCGCTGTCGGGCGCGCCCGAGGAAGTTGCGCGCTGGGAACAGGCCCTGGAGGCGCTGGGCGATCCGCGCAGCGAGTACCGGCGTCAGGAGGGGACCGCCGGACGCCGTGTTACCGTGGAGCGAGAGCAGGGCGATGCCGAGGACCACAAGGCCCAAGTGGAGATGGCGTTGGCGGCACACAAGGAAGCGCTTCATATGTATGACGGGCTAGATGACCGTGTCGCTGAGGCAAGGGACACACGCAGTGCCCACGAGCAGGATCACCAACGCTACCTGGAGCACATCCGGGAGGCGGCGACTCTGTCGGAACGTCGCGATGTCGTCAACATACGCTCCGATGGGGCTGACGCAGCGGTCGAACGCCACAGGGAGGTGGTCGCTGCTCGAGATGCTGTCGCTGCCGAGTTTGATGCGGATGTATACGCAACCCTGCTAGAGAAGCATGCCACGCTAGACCGCGAACTGGCGGAGCTACGAGGACGGTTGGGGCAACAGCGCCAACGCCAGGCCGTGCTTGAGGCCGAGATCGCGCAGTTGCGCGAGACGCGATCCCGTCTGGACAAGGTCCGTGACGAGCACGTCGAGCATCGTGAACTGCTGACGGTCCTGGATCACCTGCGCGAGGTGCTGCGCTCCGCAGGCCCGGAGATCACCAAGACCCTGGTCGGGGTGATCTCGCACCAGGCAGAGGATCTCTATATGGACATTATGCACGACTACACTGCTCGGCTGCGTTGGACCGACGATTACGATATAGAACTGCTCGCCGGGGGCAGGATCCGCACATTCCAGCAACTCTCCGGTGGTGAGCAGATGGCAGCCGCGCTAGCCGTGCGCCTGGCCCTGCTCCGCGAGATATCGGCGATCAACATCGCCTTCTTCGATGAACCCACCGCCAATCTCGACCGGGATCGGCGGGCCAATCTTGCCGCGCAAATCCTTAACGTTCGTGGCTTTGCCCAGCTCTTCGTCATCAGTCACGACGATACCTTCGAGCAGGATACCGACTGCGTTATCCGTGTGGCCAAGCGCAATGGCGCCAGTGAGGTCGAGGTCTGATGTTTCAGCGAGAGAGGGTCATCGCGGCGCTGGAGGCTAAAGCGGGGCGCTTCGCCGGCTATGAGGTCCGGCTGCAGAATGCGCTGCAGGCTTACGATCGAGCGCTGGAAACGGTGAGCAGGCTCAGTGTCCCGGATCTGGAGGCGCGTCTGGTGGGCGTCCCATGGCCCGGCGCCCGGCCCACCGAAGAGCATACGGCGCATCCGGACCTGGTCGTCCCCTTTGCTCCCGGCGCGACCTGGCAGAACCACGAGGAGGCGCGAGCCTGGGCGCTAGACGTCCTGCGCGGTGTGCCGACCGTGGCGGTGGACGGCTCCCAGATCACGCCCAGCAAGGACTTCTCCGTTCCCGTAGGCGCGGTACAGATCGGTTGGTTCGTGAATCCACACAGGTTGGGTGGGTCCTACGTGAAGGATATTGCCTTCGAGGTGCTGGCGCCTGACGAACTGGCGGAGGAAGACGAGGATGTGGTTGGCTTCCCCGACTGGCGCGTGAACCTGCGCCGCTTCCTGGGCGAGTGCGAGCGCCTGATTTCGTTCATGCACGATTACCAGGATGCGCCGGTGAAGCCCGTCTGTTTCCTCGATGGCTCACTTGTGGTCTCCTTTGTGCAACATATGCAGCCGGAACGTCAGCGCCAGTACGTGCAGGCGGTGATGGAGCTGCTTGATGCATCGGAGTCCACCCGAGTACCGTTTGTAGGCTACATCGACACGAGCTACGCTAACGATCTGGCGGCGATGCTGGATACCATCACTGGATACCGCAGCACACAGCGGATCAGCGACGGAGCGTTGCTGCGCAGGAGAATGGCATGGGGCGACCGGTCCACCGCCTGGATCTGCGCGCGCGATGACGCCGTGGAGCTGCTGGGCGGGCACAAGTACTACGACCGGGTGTGCTTCACCTACCTCAAGACCACGGCTGATCGCGCCCCGGCGCGGCTCGACCTGCCCCGCTGGGTGTACGACGCGGGCGAGCTGGACCACACGGTGGACATCGTCCGCGCCGAGTGCGTCGTGGGCAATGGCTACCCCTACGCTGTCGAGACCGCCGACGCCGTGGCGGTGATCACGATGCAGGATCGGGAGCGGTTCTACCGCGTGTTCCAGGAGTTCGCGGAGAAGGAGGGCTTGCCGCTGCGCGTGTCGCGTAAGGCGGTCAGCAAGGGAAGACGACGTGCGTAGCCTGCATTTGAAACAGGACCGGGGCGACTCTAGACTTCATAGGGAATGCCATCCCTGGTGTGGTACACCGGAGGAAACCCCAACATACCATAAGTCTGATGTGACGTTGCCGCAAACCCGTTTTTCTGGAGGATCAGCGATGGTGGACAGTAATCTCCAACGAATACTTAGGACTTTGGTTGTTCTGATGACAGAAGGCAGCGACTATAACTTCGCGCTTCTGAACGAGCTTGTTTCCGATCATAACATCGTGCTCGAAGGAGGTAGAGGACGCAAGACAGTGCGAGCAAGGCTTCTAGTGCAGGGGCCTGATCACGTCATCGAGAAGCTGCTCGCCATTGGCTGGCATCTCGGAGAACAAAACGGATTCGACACATCGCTCGAACAGGTGTGGGATGCAGACGATGATGAGACTCGAGTTGATATAGCCAAAGCGCTCACAGAGACTCTCAGAGAGGGCTTCAGCGTATATGCGGTCGATGATCTACAGATTGGGATCGACGTATTTGGTAGCTTCGGTGCTCGTGAGCAGATGCCGTGGAAACGGTTTTGCCCTCTTGCGGCCCATGATTGCCGGGTCCATAGATGCGTTATGTGGAATGACGAGTCGTGCGCGTTTGCGCAGTATTTCCAGCTAGTGGTCGCAACCCTAAAACAGAAAGAGGCCCAAGAGAGTCGTCAGATGGAAGAAGCTCTAAGGAGGCGGTCAGAGATGGAGCGGCAAGAGAAAGACTTCGAAGTGCCGAAGGAGTTCCTCGCTGCCTCCGTTGAGGAACTGGCACAAGAGCTTTACGAACTGGCAAAGCAACACAGAATCGAATCCGACACTACTGGTCCTGTGATCCATAGAGTGCTATCGCTCTTCTGGGAGCGAAAGGGCGTCGATGATTACCGCATGCCTCAGGAGATTAGGCTCAAGAAGAGCAAGGTTGCCGAATATGCGCAGTACCTGCGTAGCGAGGATCGTGACAAGGAGCGTGAGAATGCCTTGACGCAAGAGCGGGACGCATTGCCGGAACTGGTGACCGAGTGCGTAGAATGGGCACGATCAAAGAGCATGCGGCGTGTCACAAAGGCGGATCTGGAGATCTACATGCTGGATTCCGGAATCGAGTTGCAGCCAGAAACAACCCGCATGCTCTATCTACAAGTCAACCAAAAACTTGGTAGCCGTTGATATGGGTTTGGCCTAACGTACTCCTCGAATCTTAGGTTTCGGTTAGAGCTGCAGCCAGTGTTTTACGATGGCAGTCCCTTGAGATCACCTTGCCTTTCCTTCTGCAACGCGGTTGAGTGACTGGGATCTGGGTTCGGTCTACTGGAGTGAACACTATGAATAGAATAGGCAAGCTTGTGAGGTCTGGTGCCCATACCGACTACGTCTGCCAAATCCATGGACTCGGCGAGGTGGCGGTGCCGCCATCGCCCGCTGACTATGCCTTCGGTAGTTTCGTCCGGATCCCCGTGGACGCGGAGCATACCGACCTTGTTGGCATCATCTACGACACCGTCCTGCTCAACCCAGAGTTCGGCAATCTGGGACCACGCCTCTCGCCGCCGTCGGATCTCGCCGTCTTCTCTCCTGACTATCTGGCGGAGAAGGTGACGCTGGTCGGGATCACGGTCGTGGGGATGTTGGCGCCGGACGGCGTGCCCGGCCACGGGGTACCGCCGATCGCCGCGCAGATCGATACACCGGTGACCCGGATGGACGACGGTGCCGTGCGCGCGTTTCATCGCTCCCCCTCGGGCGGGGTGCAGGTGGGCTACGTTCCACTGCTGCTGGCGCTGGGCAGCCCATTGGCGCGCTACCTGCTGCTGCGCGTGATCGGGAATCTGGAGATCCTGTTCCACGCCCGAATATCGGCGCTCGGGGTCCTGCGCAATGAGTTGGCGTGGCAGGCTGCCATCGGCCCGTTGGGAGGTGGACTGTGACGACATCGATACCTCTGGGCATCACCCGCGGGCCGGGCGAGTCGCCGCACGAGTACACGCTAGTTACGCCCGATCGCACCGAAACCGCGCGGGTCGGGGAGTTCGTCACCTATATGGTGCGCATCGGCGGCGAGAGCTGCCAGGTGCTAGGGCGCATCACCGGTAGGCGATCCGTCCGGCTCCTACCTAACGGCTTCCTCGCTAACCCCGAAGTGCCGCCGGAGGACGTGGCGGCGCTGATCGGCTACACCGGGCAGGCCCACGATCTGTTCGAGATCACGGTCACGATCCTGGGCTACTACGACCCGGTGCTGGGCGACTTCATCAATCCGCGCCTGCCGCCCCGTCCCGGCACGCCCGTCTACCTGGCAGAAGATGAGCTGCTGGCGCGCGTACTCAGCAAGCGCGAGAAGGGCCAGACGGGTGCAGCCCATATCGGCTCACTCCTTAGCCGGGAGGAGGGACGTGTGCCGATTGCCATCGACCTGCGCGCTGTCACGAGCACGCACTTGGCGGTCATCGCCAGCACCGGCGCCGGCAAGAGCTATCTGGCGGGCGTGCTGGTTGAGGAGTTGATGCACCCGCTCAACCGAGCGGCGGTGCTGATCGTTGACCCCCACGGAGAGTATGGCACGCTTACGCAGATGCAGAGAGGAACGGAGTTCTCAGGGACTGATGGCTATCGGCCCAGGGTCGAGGTGATTCGCCCCGAAGATGTGAAGGTGCGCGTATCGTCCCTCACGATTGGGGATTTGCGATACCTGCTGCCCGATCTCTCCGAACGCATGCACTATGTTCTAGGCCGTGCCTACAATCTTGCCGGGCGGAAGTACGGCGAGAGATGGACCCTGGCCCAGTTCCGTCTGGCTGTGCGTGAGGCCGAACAGGACATCAGCGGCAAGAGGTCGCCTGAAGAAGAAGCAGAAGCCCTTGTGCAGCAAGATGACTACGGTACCGCTGGGGCCGTGATCTGGCGTGTTAATTCCCGTATGGAGGGTTCCTCCATTTTCAACGACTTCGAGAGTCTCCCATTGACGCGGCTCTTCTATCCAGGACAATGCACAGTCTTGCAGCTGAACGAGATAGATGGTCGCGAGCAGCAAGTGGTGGTTGCGACGTTGCTGCGGCGATTGCTCCAGGCTCGGATGGCGACGGAGAAGCGCCAGGTCGACCAAGATGACGAGACGTATCTGCCCTATCCCGCCTTTGTGTTGATCGAGGAAGCTCACAACTTCGCGCCGGCGTCGGCTGATATGGTGAGTTCTCAGATCTTGAAGACGATCCTGTCGGAAGGGCGCAAGTTCGGGGTGGCGGTGGGGCTTATCAGCCAGCGCCCCGGCAAGCTCGACGCCGACGTACTCTCGCAGTGCATGACGCAGTTCATCCTGCGGATCGTTAACCCGATCGACCAGAACCGGGTCGCCGAGAGTGTGGAGAGCGTGGGGCGCGATCTACTCAAAGAGCTGCCGGCGCTCTCAAAGGGACAGGCCATCGTCGCGGGTGCTGCCGTCAACACGCCGGTGCTTTGCCAGGTGCGCAGGCGGCTCACCGAGCACGGCGCGGAGGATATGGACGCTCCCGCTCGGTGGCTAGACTGGTTTGAGAGTGGCAAGGACCAACGTCAGTCAAGGGATCAGGCCCCCGTAGCAGACTATACCCGCGGACGGAGCAAGCTGCACAAATCGTAGGCCCTGAGAGAGGCTGTATCAGCGAACCTTCGCCAGCAGTCCCAAGATCGTGGTCGTCGTGAGCAGGCTCTCGTCAGCGCCGGGTTCCAGAAAGGGTCGAACGTCGTCTCGCGCCTGCTCCCAGTCCACGGTCTCCAGGCGAGCGCGAACCGCAGACCGCCAGGTGTCCGACGTCAGCGATTCACCGGACCAGCCTGTTTGCTGCAGTGCGTGGTTCAGCAGGACCAAGTTGGGTGTAGGCCAATGCGGATCGCTGAGGTACCACAGCAGGTCGTAGAGATCGCGTCCCTTGAGATAGGGACGCTGAAGAATGGCGTGCACTTTTCCAGCGAGCAACGACGCAGGGTTGTGGTGCTGCAGATGTAGCACCACGTGACGCCGGATGACCGTGGTCGCCAGCTCGGCGCCTGCCGGTGGATGGGTGTCGACCTCCAGTTTGATCGCTAGAGCTTCGCTGCGGTGTGGTGAGAGGTTGATCTCGTACAGCAGGCCGGGGAACCGCACAAACGCGCTGTGCACCGTCCTGCGATCACTGATTCTCACCGTCACGACGTACCCCTCAGCCTGCAGGTCACGCTGGACCGTCTCAAGGAAGGTGCGGAAATCATACCGCTCTCTCTCGCGCTCAAGTGCGAAGTCCAGGTCCTCGGAATAGCGCGGAATCGAGTAGAGGAAGCGTAGAGCCGCCCCCCCGTGGAAGGCCAGAGGGACGAAGGCGCCGGCTCGCTGCAGCCCTTCCAGGATGCGCGCCTGAAGGTATTCGCGCGTTACGTTGCGGCCCTCAGCGAGGGTTGCGGCAGCGTTGACCAGAGTCACCAAATAGTCGATCATAACGTCTCGTACTCCTGCGCTTCGACCTGGGCAAGGCCTGCGACGACGTCCGCCGCTCGTTGCAGTTTTGGGCTGCCACTAGCCTCCGCGAGGCGCGCGAGAGCAGCGAGGTCGAGTTGTTCAGTGGCCTGCAGGCGCAGTTCGACGAGGTAGGCTGGGTCGTCACTCCCCGGTTGCAGGTACACGAGGTCCAGCAGTGCCTTCTCCGGCGTGGCTACAAAGGCCGCGTGCCCGCCCCCCAGTGGCAAGCGCCGATAGCCATGGAACCAGGCACGTTTGATATGTCGAAAGGTGTAAATGCCCAGCGGTGTGTTCCACTGACCGGGGCGTCCCGTGGTCACGCTGGTCGTCCTCTGCGCGATGTCCGGAATCAGCCCATAGTGGGCTAGCGCTGCCTGAAGGCTGACATAGGAGCCGCGGACGAGGGCATTGGCGACAGTGAAGGGATGTGGCTTCACTTTCTGGTAGGGTGGTGCAAGTGTGTAGAGACCCCGTCGCAGCTGATACAGCCGGCCGTTGGCGGTCCATCGCGAGAGCTGGCGCCGCACATTCGCTGGGTCGACGTCGCCGGCGAGAAGCAGCCCGGTCTCGAAGAGCGGCACGTCGCCTACAATCCCAAGCAGATCGGTGAATTGCATGGAGCTAGCATACCACAAATGGCAAGTTACTGCAATGAACAATCCGGGGCCCACCTCGTCGTCTGTGGATGGTCCGGATCTCAGACGCCGGACTCGCGATCGCGACGCATTGCCACCTACGCGAGTGCGCGGATAATGATCCCCGGCGCGGCTCGAAGGCTGGGCCTCAAACCATGGAGGAGATGGACTCAATGCCCGTGAATAGTGGCTATGTGCTCCAGCATCGCTGCCGCCGGCTGTGCGCACTGGTTAGTGTCGCGATGAGTGCGCTGTTGGCGATGGGGTGCAGTGGTCTCGTACAACCGCAGTCGGTGGGGCCACCGACGGCGACGGTCAAGGTTGATGTGATCTCGAGCACGGTGCGAACGCGGGACGGGATGGTCGTGGTGTACGTGCCGGCGGGTACGTTCACGATGGGGGCGGATCTAGCTCCAGATGATCAAAGCCCCGCGCACGAGGTGACTCTGGACGCGTTCCGGCTGGATCAGACGGAGGTGACGAACGCGCAGTACGATGGCTGCGTGGCAGCAGGCGTGTGTGAGGAAGATGAGTACCCGAGAGACCGTGATATCAATGGGGACGCGCAGCCGGTCGTGGGGGTGTCGTGGTACGACGCACTTGCCTATTGCAGCTGGGTGGGGGGACGATTGCCGACGGAGGCTGAGTGGGAGTATGCGGCGCGTGGACCCGAAAACCGGACGTACCCGTGGGGAGACGAGCCGTGGGTGGGAGCTGCGAACTGCAGCGAGAAAGACTGCGCGGATGGGTTCAAGGCCACATCCCCGGTGGGCAGCTTTCCGCAAGGGGCCAGTTGGGTGGGGGCGCTGGACATGGCGGGTAACGCCTGGGAGTGGGTCAATGATTGGTATCGTGCAGGCTACTATGGGTGGTCTCCTGCAGAGAACCCTATCGGGCCGGAGACGGGTCGGGCCAAGGTGTTGCGGGGCGGCAGTTGGGAGTATAACTGGGCCAACTTGCGCTCGAGCAACCGCAATGGCGCCACGCCCGGCTTCCGCAATACCCACGTCGGCTTCCGCTGCGCCGGCGATGCGCCGTGACCGGATCGACGATCAGCGTCGAGCTTCGCCGGGTGTCCCATAGCAGGTCCGGTGCGACGCTCTACGTCGGGAAGGAGCCTGCCGACGTTACTTCAGCCGCGTTCGAGCTGTTCTCCGTTGTGGCCTTGCCGGTGCGCGCGGCAGTGTGGTTGGTACAGGCGCCTCAGAAGGCGGTGCGCCTCAGAAGGCGGTGCGCCTCAGAAGGCGGTGCGCCTCAGAAGGCGTCAGGATGCATATCAGAGACAAAGAGCGAGCCATGATGCCTGGCCTTACGCCTGAACTCATCCAAGAGATCACAGCCATCATCTTCGACTATCCCAGCCCGCCCTTGCAGCCCTGCGACATCATCTTCATCTTCGGGGGATCCCATCCGGGCCTGTGGCAGACTGCAGCGGAGGCCTATCGCGCCGGTTGCAGAAAACCTTTGGGGTTTTCCCAAACCCCAAAGGTTTGGGGGGCGGGTCAGCCGGGCGTCAAGTATCACTGGACCTGGCGGGATGGCGCGACGCCGGAGTCGCACGTCATCAAGCGTGAGATGGTGGGTGGGGCCATCTCGAACCGGTCGCGACCATGTCCTCAGGCCTTGAGGAGCTGGTCACGCGACAATCACCGGCGTGATGCGCCGATCCGTAACCTGGAGGTGAATCGATGAGACTGGCAGGCGTCTGTCTTGTGACCGAGAAGGTGCGAGCTCTGGCTGCCTATTACGTCCAGGTGCTCGGCGTCGAGGCGGTGGGCGATGACACGCACATGGAGCTACGCACGGAAGGAACGGGCATGGCGATCTTCTCCGCTGAGGGGATGGAGGATATGGCGCCCGGCTCGATGGCAGGGGCAGGGAGCGGCAGCGTTGTGCTCGAGTTCGTCGTCGATGATGTCGATGCCGAGTACGAGCGGCTCAGGGATCTGGGCGTCGTGGTCGTCAAACCGCCCCAGACCCACCCGTGGGGTGCGCGATCGTTTTGGTTCCGCGACCCCGACGGCAACCTGGTGGATTTCCTGATGGTATCGGCGCCGCAGCCGGCGTAGAGCTGTGAAAGGAGCGGTATGAAACGGGTCGGTGATCTGAGAGATCCGCGCATTGCCGCACTCTACTCGCAGGTGCCGCCGGACCGGTTGGCGGCATTTCAGGCCTTTCGCCGGGACTTCCCTGCGACCGAGGTAACGCTGGAGGGGGTGCCGTGGTGCTACCTTACCGGCGGCGATGGCGACCCGCCGGTGCTTGCGCTCTCGGGCGCGCTGGTCATCCCCGACATCTCCTGGACGACGATCGCCGGTCTGGCGCGGAGCCGACGCGTGATCGCGCCCGCCTACCCACCGGTGGCGACGATGGACGCTTTGGTCGACGGGATCGCCGCGCTCGTGTACCATGAGGGGGTCGAGCAGGTTGATGTTGTGGGCGGTTCCTACGGGGGATTGGTCGCGCAGGTCCTCGTGCGCCGCCACCCGCACCTGGTGCGCGCGCTGGTGCTCTCTCACACCCAACCACCCTATCCGGAGACGGCTGCGCGCGTGCAGCGTTTCGTCCGGTTGATGCGGTGGCTGCCGATGGGCGTGGTGCGCCAGATGATCCAACGTGCATTTGGGTCGATGATGCCGGAGCGAACCGACGAGACGGCATGCATGCTGGCGATCTACAACGAGTTGGTCGCCTTTGCCCTGACCAAGCGCGATGTGATCGGTATCCTGGAGCGCACGATCGACTACTCGAAGCACGTCTTTTCGCCGCAGGACCTGGCGACGTGGTCGGGTAAGGTGTTGCTGGTCTTCGGCGATAGCGACCCCTCGACGCCGCCCGAGGTGCGAGACCGCCTGGCAGCGCTCTACCCCGGCTGCCGGCTACGGTTGTTCGAGGGATCGGGCCACGCCACTGCAGTCACCCGCCGGGAGGAGTACCTGACCCTTATCGACGAGTTTCTGAGCCGTTCAGGCCCCTGATCCTGGTCAGAATCGCGACCGCGACAAGCGCTTGCCATAGCAGGGAGCGAGTTCGATGGATCTACTGGATAATGTCCGCCACTTTGCAGCCTTGCCTCCCATGGTCAAGGAGGCCGTGGCGCGCGTGGCTGCGCCGTGCCGTTTCGACGCCGGGCAGGTGATCTACCTCGAAGGGGAGCCGGCGGAGATCCTCTACATCCTGGAGCGTGGCTGGGTCAAGGCCACCCGGATGTCGCCGGAGGGGCAGGAGCAGGCCACGCTCTTTCTCCGGGCAGGGGAGGTCTTCGGGGATGTTGCAGTGGTCACTGACAGCCCCTATCCCTGCACCGTCATCGCGCTGGAGGCCGTCGAGGCGTGGGCTGTTGACAAGGCGCCGATCCTCGGCTTGATCGCCCGATACCCGGAGCTGGCGTTGGCGGTGATCCGGCGGCTGGGTGAGCGGGTGCTCCACTACGTGGGCCTGGTCGAGGATCTCTCGCTGCGCAACGTAGGGGCACGCTTGGCCACTACGCTCCTGAGACATGCAGACCTCTCTGAGGGCCGGTTGGTCGTCTGCCGGCAGACATGGACGACTTTTGATGAGATGGCTGCCCGCCTGGGCACCGTGCGCGATGTCCTCAGTCGCGCGCTGAGAACGCTGGAGGACGAGGGCCTGCTGCGCGTTGGGCGGCGCGAGATCGCCATTCTCGACCCAACGGGATTGGCAGCGCGCGGCTATGCATCACGCGGTACGACCTAAGTCGTACCCAGGCCTCCTTGGGGGCGCTACACTGAGGTAAGAGTCCGGACCTCGTGATGGTGTAGGCGACTGAGGAGGGCCCAATCGGTGTGTTCCACCCCAGATGAGTTGCTGCGCGCGGCTGTTCTTTCCGCTCTCGCGGCGGACCGCCGTACAGCTGCCGTGGATCTGCGCGTGGGTGTGTCCAGCGGCCTGGTTCACCTGGCAGGTCGGGTGGGCACGCCTGAGGAGCGCACGGCGGCGGCGGAGATCGCCGGTCAGCTCCCCGGCGTGCGAGGCGTCGTCAACCGCATTGAGGCCCCCGGTGCACCCAGCCCCGCACGCATCGTTCAGCTCACCACCCAAGGAGATCGACTCGATGAGGACTAGGGCGGCTCTCCTGCTCGCACTCGCGTTGCTGATCACGGCGTGTCAAGCGGATGTATGTCCCCCGGATAGCATCGTGTACGTCGACGATGTCGCGTCACTGCCCGATCTGGCGTCCGTGCTGGATGGCCGACCCACGCCCACGCCTACCACGATGCAGATTGGCACCAAGACGATCGAGGTGGATCGGGTGATCCGCGGTCCTCTCTGCAACGACCGTTGGCAAGGGAGGGTGTACGTGGCCTGCGAGCTTCAGATCGCCGCATGGACCGAGGAGGCGGGCTCGAACTTCCTGGAGGGATGCGACCTGATCCTCGAGCCGGGAACCGTCGTCTATGTCGCGGCTCACAACAATGCACCTTACTGCAAGGGCTGTAGCGCGTGTCACGGAGGTGGGACCATCGGGCCGAGTCCGTCGGGTGAACCTGGCGATTGAGCTCTGCCCCGAAGCCGGGTCGCCTCGTTTGGGCGTTGGCGACCCTCGGAGTTGGGATCGTAGTCTGTCAGTCTAAGGAGAGTCCACATGAAAGACAGGAATCGTTGGGGAGGCATTCTCGCCGTCATCGCAGCCCTGATGGGCATTATCGGGCACTTTGTGTTGTTCCTCGACTGGTATGAGATCGGGATGCACGCGGAGAGCGCCGAGCCGGGCTGCGAGCTACTCCTGGAGACCATCCACCCTCTCTTGACCGACCTTGGCATCCTGGGTGGTGTGCTCTTCGCCATCAGTGCATTCGGCTTCTTCATGAAGAAGCGCGGGGCCTTCCTGCTCTCCGTGATCGCCCTGGTGATGGCGCTGCTGGGGAGCTGGTTTGTCAACGTGCCCTACATGGCTGCCGGCCTGCCGCCGGTCTACTTCCCGTTCTTCTGGCCCTACGTCATCCTCTATTTCCTCTTCACCGTCGTGGTGGGGAAGGTGTCGTGGAGCCGGACGTTGCTGGCTCTCTTCACCGGCATCGCCGATATCTTCTGCTGGATGAACGGCATCGCCAGCACCAGCCGCATCATCACTCAGGGGGCGCCGATCTTCACGCTGGTACAGCGGCTGCACTTCCTCGCGATGATCGGCTGGGCCGTGGTCACGGTGGGGATTCTCACGAAGCCTGCGGCGTGGATGTGGGTCGTGGGCTTGACGGCGGGGGTGACCGAGGTGATCGTCGGGACGCCGTTGGCGCTCGCGACCGGTCAGGAGTTGGGACGCTTCTCGCTGTTTTCCTTGGCCCCTATCGCCTGCCTGATCCTGGTCGTGGGGTTGGTCCGGCCTCTGGGAGCGGCTGACCGGGGCACCTGCGTAGGGGTGGGGGCCTGTACTGCGTGATGCTCGCGCCGGATCACGCCCAGGCAGACCTGGGGGCGCGATCCGGCGCTCCGGTCTAGCGGTCAAGCTGGCTGCGCAGCGGGTGGAATGAACCCGTCCGGCGGTGGCCCGCCACCGGCGAGCAGGGCGCGGTGCTCGTTCTCGATGAAGTGCCGGAGCGCCTCATCGTCGCCCGCAGCAATGCCGCTCATGAGATGCTGCTGCATCAAGGCGGTCAAGCCTCTCTCGAACTGGTCGCGGTGCGCCCGCTCCTCTCCGGTCAGAGGGGATGGGGCTCCCGCGCACCTGACGGTGTAGCGGGGCCCAAGGACCCACTCGAAGATGAGCCGTGACCGCTCGATGTGATAGTCGGACGTGACGACGATACAGGACGTGATGCCCTGGGGCTCCAACCAGAGCTTCTTGGAGAACCAGGCGTTCCCGATCGTGTCCTGCGACTGATCCTCGATGAGGATGCAGTCCTCAATGCGACGGTGCACGTCCTGCGCGCCCTCGGACAGAGCCTTGGCAATCAGGTACTTCGCCCCGACCTCCGCCTCCGTCTGGGCGCCGGTCACCTTGGGATCGATCTCGGTCATCGGTCCGTACTTGCCCGTTGAGATTATGACATCGGCTTCTCCGGCTATGAACAGAGCGTAGGCCCTGTCGAGCCGTGCTTTTGCCTGTTCCTCCGGTTCGTACCAGGTGTCATCTCCGTCCGCGACCTTCTTCAGGCCCCCGCCCAAGACAATCGCCGCCGTCTTGGCTGATTCGCAACGACCCGACATCGTCCCTCCTTGGTTCGCAAGCACCTACCCGACCATCTTGCCCAGCTCGCGCATCTCGGCGACGATGTCGTCGGGCACGGTGGCGGGCGCGACACCCATGAGGCGACAGGTGATCAGCTTGTACGCCGTTGTCTCCACCACGTCGGTCCAGTCAGCGGCCCGGCGGACGCTGGGGCCCACGACCACGAGGCCGTGGTTCTGCATCAGGACGGCGATGCCCTGTTGCCCCAACGCCTCGGCGACGGCCTCGCCGAGTTCGGGCGTCCCGGGGCCGATGAACGGCACGACCGGTAGGTCGCCCAGCATCGCGGCCTCGCTGGAGATGGGGAGGAAGGGGGTGCCGGTCATCGCCATCAGGATCGCGTGCGGCGCGTGCGCGTGGACCACGGCGTCGACATCGGGTCGCCGGCGGTAGATGGCGCAGTGCATATGTCGCTCAATCGAGGCGCTGTAACCGTTGTCGCTCAGCACGTTACCTTCGAGATCGACGCGCACGAGCATCTCGGGCCGCAGATCACCCTTGAAGATGGCACTGGGCGTGATCCAAATCTCGTTGGGGTCCTCGTCGGTGCGGGCGCTGACGTTTCCGCCCGTGGGGGTGATGTGGCCTTTGGTATAGAGGTCGCTCACGACCTTCACGATATCATCGCGCACGTTGGGCTCCTTGGATTGGATGAGGTGGTTAGAAGGTGCTGCAGATGCGGTCGTCGGCTGGGGCGCCTCTGCGATCGCGGTCAGATCCCCCGGATCGCCCACGGCATCTCGCGCTGCCTGATACAGCCGTCCCAGGTCGCCCTGCAGGCGTTGGAAGGCCATAGCCTTGTTGGTGTCGCCGCTGAAGGAGAGCTTGCCCGTCATCGCGGCGCGCATCCCGTTGACCTTGCCGGTGAAGATGCCGTCGAGGATGGCGGCGTTCATCTTCAGGTGGACGTTGGCGCTACGCGGCGGCTCGCCTGTGCCGGCTTCGACGTCCCCGTCGACGAAGCTGAGGTAGAAGTCCTGCGCCGTATCGCGGAGCGTGAAGCGCATGGTGACGTCCTTGCCCTGCGCAAAGGCCATCATCTTGGGATCCGCTGCCACAGCGGCGGTGAAGCGTGTCAGGATCTCGGTCAGTGCTCCGAGCGCATCGCCTGCGCTGGGCGCAGCCGGGGATGGAGCTGGGGTGGTCTGTCTGCGCGACCGTCCGGTCAGGCGTGAGAGCAGGCCACCGGGTGATGGTCTCCCCTCCGAGGGTGCTTGCTGCGCGCCGAGCTGTAGATCGGTGACCGCCGGCGCGGGGCCTCGGGCAAGCGTTGCCAGCTCCTCCGCCGACCCGGCACGGTCGCCCGTCCAACGGAAGCGCGCCAGGGTCTCCGGATTGAGCGCGTGCCGCGGCGTCCGCCCCGTCAGCAGCTGTTCGAGGGCGTCGACGACGATCGCGCCCTGATGGGCGCCGACCTCGTGGGTGTTGCCCGCGATGTGCGGGGTGGCGATGACGTTGGGCAGGGCCAGCAGCGGATCGTCGGCACCGGGTGGCTCGACGGCGAAGACGTCGAGCGCGGCGCCGCCCAGCTTGCCCGACCTCAGGGCATCGGCAAGGGCTGCATCCTCGACCAAGGCTGCGCGCGCCGTGTTGACGATGAAGGCGCCATCCTTCATCCGGCCCAGGGCAGCGGCATCGAGCATGCCGCGCGTCGACTCAGTGACCGGCGCGTGGAGGCTGACGATGTCGCTCCGAGCGAGCAGGTCGTTCAACGCACTCTTCTCGACGCCCAGGAGCGCGGCCTCCTCGGCGCCGAGGACGGGGTCGGGGCTGAGCACGCGAGCGCCGACGGGGAGCAGACGCCGGATGACCCTGCGTCCCACGGCACCGGCGCCGACCAGCCCGACCGTCTTGCCCCAGAGCTCGCTCCCCTGGAAGCGTTCGTGGGCCATCCCCATCCGCCCCATATCCCCGGCCTCGCCGCCGGGCTGCCGCAAGAAGCCGGTTGCCTCGGGGAGCCGGCGGAGCAGCATCAGCATCAGCGCCAGCGTCAGGTCGGCGACGGCATCGGCGTTGCGCCCCGGTGTGTGAATCACCGGCACACCGGCCGCGGTGCAGGCTGCGATATCGACGTTGACCGGGTTCCCGC
>JAXGUU010000038.1:0-17335 GCA_040774145.1 Anaerolineae bacterium | reverse complement strand
GTGAACAGCATCGTCGACGGCACGCCGTGTCCGATCGGCATTCACGAGGCGATGGACATGACGCTCCCCGGGCTCATCAGCCAGCAATCCATCGCCGAGGGCGGCGCATGGATCGAGGTGCCCGACTCACGCACCTGGTGAGACTAAGGTGCGTCAGGACGATGCCCCCAAGCGCCGGTCTCAGGATCCCATGACTTGTGGCTCACTGCCGATGCACCTATACTGAGGATAGGGTTCACATTCACCCTAGGAGGCTAACGATGGCCAAGACGTACACCGTCAAGAGTGGTGACACACTCAGCAAAATCGCCAAGGAGCAACTGGGTGACGCCGACCGCTGGCGCGAGATCCTGGACGCCAACAAGGATGTGATCAAGGATCCTAACGTGATCCGGCCGGGGACTGAACTGAAGATCCCCACGTCCGAGACTGAGCCCGGCAAGCCGGCAAAGACGGCTTTCTAACCCTACCATCGCCTGAGAGGGCCTCATCGCTGCATGAACCATCGCGAACGCTTCATCGCCACCATGGACTACAGGCCAGTCGACGTCGTTCCCAACTGGGAACTCGGTGTCTGGGGCCAGACTCAGGATCGTTGGGAGGCCGAGGGGCTCGACCCCACCTCGCTGCATTGGCAGTGGTTCCCGGGAGAGGCAGCCTTGGGGATGGACCCCAAGGAGTTCATCTTCTTCTGTGGTGACCCGCTGCCACGCTTCGACTACGAGGTCTTCGAGGAGGACGAACGGACCATCACCTTTCGCGATCACAAGGGGATGGTCCGCCGGGGTCTCAAAGAGGGCAGCGCCCACGGCACCCGCGCGTCCATGGACGCCTTCATCGACTTTCCGGTTCACGACGTCGACGACTGGCGCGAGGTCAAGAAGCGCTTCGACCCCGCAAGTCCCCAACGCCTGGAGGCCAACTGGGAGATCGTTCGTCTGGACGGCTGGCGCAACCGCACCCATCCCCTGGTCTTTGGGCCCAACTGCACCACGCTGGGCTTCTACTGGTGGGCACGGGAACTGATGGGCACCGAGGGCCTCTCCTACGCCTGGTACGACCAGCCGGCCCTCGTCCACGATATTATGGAGCACCACGCCGACTTCCTCATCGAGGGTGCGCGCCCGGTCCTCGAGAAGACGACGGTCGAGTATATCTGCCTCAACGAGGATATGGCGATGAAGACCGGGCCACTCCTCAGCCCGCGGACCTACAAGACCTTCATCTTCCCGCGGATGAAACGCGTGGTGGAGTTCTACAAGGCGCATGGCGTCCGCTACGTCGCCGTCGATACCGACGGCAACCCTGAGGCCCTGATCCCCTTGCTGATGGACGCCGGGGTCGATATCCTCTGGCCTCTGGAGCGCGCCGCAGGTCAGGACCCGCTCCGGCTGCGCAAGACCTTCGGCAGGTCGCTGCGGCTCTGGGGTGGCGTCGATAAGCGCGTGCTCGCCCAGGGACCGGAGGCCATCGACGCTCACCTACGGAGCCTGATCCCCTTGATCGAGAAGGGCGGCTTCATCCCCATCATCGATCACACCGTCCCGCCCGACGTGAGCTGGCCCAACTTCCAACACTATATGGCCCAGAAGGCCAGGCTGCTGCGCGGCGCGTTGTAGCGCATAACTCCGGCCTGCGCCGGGCGCCATACCGCCCAAAGCCGGCGGAACGGCTTTGGGCGGTGGCACATACACAGTTGAAACGATGACGCTACTTGCCCATCCGCTTGAGCGCCTGCAGGCTGCGGGCGCAGACGTCGAAGCCTAGGCCGCCCGCACCGCCCTCCTCCACGACATACCACTGCGGGTCGTGAAGCGTCTCAGCGATCTCGAAGAACTCGTCCCAATCGGCGATGCCCTCACCGATCACCGAGTCCGGCGCGCCGCCGTAGTCCTTGAGGTGGAGGCTACGCGCACGGCCCGGGAACTTCCGCATGATCGCGTGGGGATCACCGCCGCCGTTGGCGCAGTTGCCGTTGTCCATCTGCATCACCACATCATCGATCGTGTTGCTGAAGAGGATCTCCCACGCAGTCTCATCGCCGAAATGCACAAAGTCGAAGGGATGGGCGTGATAGCCGGTCCACATACCCAGCGGCTTCAGCGTCTCCGCCGTCCGGTTGAGGATATCCGCCAACTCCATGATCCGATCGACAGCGCTCATCCGAGGTTGATCCGCCGCGATGATCAGGAACGGGTTGCCCAGGATCTGGTTGATCTCGATGGAGCGCTGCAGATTATCGCCCATCAGGGCCTCGGTGCGCAGGTGCATACCGCAGCACGCCAGCCCGTTATCGTCAAGCATCTTGCGCATCTCATGGGGATCGCAGCCCATCCAATCCAGGGTCTCGCCGCTGTAGCCGTAGGGCTCGACGCCCACATAGCCGATGCGCGCGACGGACTCGAGTGTCGCTCGCAGGTCTTTGTCGACCTCGCCACGCACCGAGTAGAGCTGCAAACCGATGGGAACCTTCTTCGTCGTCTCTGACATACCGTATCCTCCTAAGTTGTGATTGAAAGCTAGGCCCCAGAGCGGAAGTCGGCAACCGGCTCCGGAACCAGGTCGAAGCGCGTGAACGTCGCCCGGCAGCCGCCTACGAACGGCGCCTGCGCGTGAACACCGACCATCACCGTCTCCGGCATCGCCATGCCGAAGGTGCGCACGAAGCGCCATGTCGCGCCGTCCAGGCTGTAGTGCATCCCGAAGACATCGCCCTTCCGCGTGATCCGCAGGAAGCACTCAGGAGTCGGCACGAGCTCGTTGTTGGCGTCGTCCGACCAGGGATGGGTCACGACCGACACCGCGGAGACGTCGCCGATGGGACTGCGCTCCAGGCAGAGCTTCGCCCACTGCGTGGCGTGAGCACGGACCGTCAACACCGCTGCGTCACCAAAGCCTACGAGGTGCGCCCGCACGTGCGTCATCGCCGTGAAGTCACCGGTAACCATCGTGTAGAGCAATCCCGCGTTGTCCTTCGGGTCTCCCTGATAGGGGCGGAAGAAGTCGGTCTCCGCCGCCGGCACGATGGTGAGCCCCTCCACATCGAAGGACCAGGTCGGCGGCTCATTGAGCCACGCCAGTGCGTCGTTCAATTGTTGATCTCGACATCCGTGAAAAAGGTCCACGATCATCTCCTTACGCCGATGCGGCCAGCGTGTCGATGATGGCCCCACAGAACTCGGGCAGGTCATCGGGCACGCGTCCGGTGATGATGTTGCCGTCGATGACGACGGGAGCATCGACCCACTCGGCTCCGGCGTTGATCACATCGTCGCGCACCGCGACGTAGCCCGTGGCCCGCCGGCCCTTCATCAGGCCCGCTGAAACGAGGATCCACGGACCGTGACAGATCGCCGTCACCAGCTTACCCGCGTCATAGCAAGCGCGGACCAGCTCCAGCGTCGGCGCGTGCAGCCGCAGGGCATCGGGTGAGTAGCCGCCGGGGAAGAGCAGCGCATCGACATCCTCCGCGGAGACCTCCTCGATCGTCTTCAGATGGTAGCGCTTGCCGGGCTCCATCACGGCAATCGGGATCGTGTGGCCAAAGCGCCCGGTCACCGGCTTACCCGGCAGATAGGGATTCGTGTGCAGGCCCGCATCCACGGGCACCACCCACATCGTCGCGCCCTCCTCGCTGAGACGCAGAATCGGATAGAGCAACTCGACATCCTCAAACTCGTGCGCAGCGATGATCGCAATCGTCTTTCCCGTCAACTTACCCATGATCTCCTTACCTCCTCTGATCAGGTGCTACGATCCACCCACTCACCTAGCCTTCGCCATACCCCTGCCAATCCACCTCGCGCTCGCCCTGCCGGCAGAGGCGCTCGTTAATCACGCCAATGTGATGCTGCGCGTGCCGGAGCTGGCCCAGGCAGCGGTCCAAGAACGTGAACCGGCGACCCCGCAGCGTCACCTCGTCCAGATAAGCAGCGTCATCGTCGGGCAAGGCGGCAACCCGAGCCTCCAGACGCTCCAGGAAGGCCAACAGGAACGCGCGTGAGATACGATCCGACAGCGGCGCCCCAAACTCCGCGGCATCACCTTCCGCGATCTCATCAAAGGGATACACCCGTGGATCGGGCGATAGCCAGATGTCCATCCCGACCAGGGTGTGGTAGACGTGCTGCCGAATCCCAAGCGCCGAACTGGTGAACAGGGCGTCCGGGCAGGTCACCACCACCTCACGCAACATCGCCAGCATCGGATCGAAGTGTCGGCGCACCACCACGGACAGCATACCCATCGAGTGGCCTCCTCTAGGCAGGCGTGAACACGTTGCGACACCCCAAGTCTAGTTGAGGTTCGGATCCTCGCAAGTGGCCGATGCCGGGATGGCTTTCGGCGAAGGCACCGCCGCGTCCGACGCCCCGAGACGGGGCGGCAAGCTTGCTTGTGGAGGCTGCCCGCCCGGTGCTTGTCCTGCATATCGTGCTAGAATGTCGGGTGACGCAAGAGCGCGAGCGTCCTCCCCGCCACCGCCCGTCACTGAAGAGCGACAACTGACATCTGCTTACTGAACGCTTTATCCAGAGAGGAGCAGCTGTATGACGATACACTTCGGTCTAGCCCTGCCCGACAACGCAGCACGCACCGTTGCCGAGCTTGCCCAACTCGCCGAGGAGAGCGGCTGGGACGGCTGCTTCCTGGGCGACGCCATCTGGTGTCAGGATCCGATGATCGCGCTGGCTGCCGCCGCCATGGTCACGGACCGCATCCGGCTGGGCACGATGGTCACGCCCGTCCCTCTACGGCGTCCTTGGAAGCTCGCTAGCGAATCCCTTGCCCTAGACCATCTCTCCGGCGGTCGCGTGACCCTGGGTCTCGCCACCGGCGCCGTCTGGATGGGTTGGCAGGCCTTTCCCGACGAGGAGACCGACACCAGAGCGCGCGCCGAGATGCTTGACGAGATGATCGACCTCCTCACCCTCCTCTACCAGCGCCGGCCGTTCGACTATGACGGCAGACACTATCACGTGAAGCTGACCCATATGGATCTGCAGCACTATCCGCCCAAGCCGGTCCAGCAGCCGCGCATCCCACTCTGGGCCGTCGGCATCTGGCCCAGCTCCAGGTCGATGGCGCGGACCCTCAAGTGCGACGGCGTCATCGTCGAGAAGCGCAGCGGTGGGAGCGCGCCCGAGGAGCTCACACCCGCTGACGTCGCCGAGATCCATGCGTACGTAGCGGCCCACCGCACGCTCACCACGCCTTTCGACATCGTTGTCGGCGGCAAGACTGCGGGGCTGGACGCGGCGGCGAGCGAGGAGAAGCTGCGCCCGTGGATCGACGCCGGCGCCACCTGGTGGATCGAGGACATCTGGGGCCGGCCCGACAACGCTATCCGCGAACGCATCCGCCAGGGCCCACCGCCGCTCCCCGCTGAGGACTGATAGACCGACGGGGTGGGGTCAGGCAGAGACCAGCGCGCGGAAGTCGGTGCCGGTCGGCTGTTGGAACACCTTGAGTCCAAAGGCCGGCGCCGCCGCCACCAGATGCTCGAAGATATCGGCCTGGATGGCCTCATAGGCGTCCCAGGCGGTGGTCCGGGTGAACGCGTAGACTTCCAGCGGCAATCCGCTGGGGCCGGGATCGAGTTGCCGCACGAGGAGCGGCATCGGCTCCTCCTGATGCAGGTCGGCCCGGCTCTTCAGGTAGGCGGCCATATAGGCACGAAAGACACCGACATTGGTCAACTCGTGCTCTGCGCAGACATCGCGCGTACACGCCTCATCGCGCCCGCCGGGCGCGACCTTGGCTAATCGCTCCTCGATCACGTCTTGGATCAGGCCGATCTGCCGGAAGCGCGTGATCATACCGGCATCGCAGAAGGCTACGCTGTTCAAATCGACGTAGATCGCTCGCTTGATGCGCCGCCCCCCGCTTTCAGTCATCCCGCGCCAGTTGCGGTAGGGGGTGTCGAGCAGCTTGTGCGTGGGCACCACGGTGATCGTGTTGTCCCAGTTCTGGACCTTCACCGTGTGCAAGGCCACGTTCATCACCACACCATCCGCCTCATAGGCCGGCATCTCGATCCAGTCGCCCTCACGCACCAGGTCGTGGGACTGGATCTGCAAACTCGCCACAAACGAGAGCAACGTATCGTGGAAGATCAGCACCAAGACCGCGGTGACAGCGCCCAAACCGCTCAACAGCACGATAGGGGACTTCCCCGTGATCTGGGCGGCGGCGAGGATGACGCCGACCGCGATGGTCAGCAGCTTACCGAGATCGAGATAGCTCTGAATCGAGATACCCCGATAGGTGCTGCTGCTCTCATAGATCACGTTGATCGCGGTGAAAAGGCCGATGAAGGTGATGACGACGAGCCAGAGGATGCCGACCAGGATGAGGCTCTGCAGCCATCCCGTCCCCTCCGGCATCCACGTCGCCAGATAGTAGCTCAGCAGCAGCGGTGCAAGCCACGCGAAGCGATAGGGTCGCATATACCTGACCAGGATGTCGTCGACCTGGGTCGTCGAGCGTTCGGTCAGGTAGACGAGCCCGCGCGCAATGAAGTTACGCGCGATCACGAAAGCCAGCGCGTTAAGCGCCGCCGCGACCGCCAGGAGTACCCACGGGGCGAAGGCCGGATTCGACGTCAACCACAGATCCAGGCTCTCGAAGATCATCGTGCCACCTCAGGCTAGGCTAGGATTGAGTGATAACGCTGCGCGGCAACACGTACGCCGATCAGTCGCCGGCACCATCTCCCCTGAGGTAGGTGTCGAAGAAGGCGACCGAGCGCTGCATCGCCGCACCGAAGTTGTTGGTGAGATTATGGTTGTCATTTGGGTAGATGAATAGCTCGGACGTCTGTCCGGCGCTCTCAAGCGCCGCGTGGAGGATCTCCGAGTACGCGACGGGTACCGAGTCATCGGCGGTGCCGTGATGGATCTGCACAGGACCCGAGATCTCATCGAGATAGGAGAAGGGATCGATCGCCTCCCAGAAGGCGCGGTGCTCCTCCACGGCGTCGAGGCGCCAGAGCACCTCATCCCATGCATAGTCGCCGGCGTTCGGATCGGGCGTCGGCGTCGGGCGGTCGGCCCATCGTTGGGCCCAGCGCTCCAACATCATCGGGTGCGGTGCGGTCACGCCGGCCCAGATCACGCCCGCCTTGATCGTGTCGGTCACGACCATGGCGCGCAGCGCGATCGAGCCCCCCATCGAATGGCCCCACATCCCCACCCGCTCCGGATCGGCGTCCGGATGGGCCGTCACGGAGGCTGTCGCGTTCAGCACGTCGATGGTGTAGGCCGGAGAGCGGAAGGAGTTCGCAGGCTCGCCGTCGGAGAAGCCGTGCCCGCGATAGTCGGGGCGCAGCAGCATGTAGCCGTTGCGCGAGAAAGCGTCGGTATAGGCGATGTACCTCTCTGTCGTGCGGTACTGCTCGGGCGGACTGTAGCCGTGGTTGAAGATGACCACGGGCCAGCCCGACTCAGGGCGCTCACCCCTGGGGATCGTCAGCAGCGCGTAGATCCTGAGCCCCTCTGAGAGGTAGGAGACCAGGTAGCGGTCGTAGTTTGAGCCGGGAGCGAGCGTCTCCTCGAAGACCAGTTCGCTGCCGGGATAGCGATCCCGGCGCATCACCTCGATCATCAGCGGATGCGTGGGGGTCGGCGTCGGTGAGGGTGAGGGTGTCTCAGTAGGGGTCGCCGTGGGCATTGCCGTCGGGATCGGCGTCGCTGTGGATGTCAGCGGGATCGCCGTCGGCGACGCTGACGACGGTAACGTGGAAGTCGGTAGCTCCTGAATACTCGTCGGCGGCTCAGGCGGTACCCCGACGCTGATGGAAGGGCCGGCACACCCGACAGCGAGAGCGACCACCGACGCGACCCATACCCAGATGCCAAGCCCATGCTGCCACCCACGCTTGTGAGCACTCCGGTCTCTGTGTCCCACGATCGTGCTCTCTCCTTCTGAGTTTATGACATTCACATCACTATTATAGCATATATTTGGTGCAGTCCATCAGGTACCGGATGCGTATGCCCTGAGGAGTGAGGCGCCGACTGCTTGACACCCTTGAGGTTCCCAAACATGATCAAAGTCGTCATCTCTAGCACTCCAGGATTGGACAACATGCGTCAGCCAACATCGCCACGAGAGCTTCGCGCACCTGGCCATTCATGCCCCATCCGAACGAGCTGAGGTGAGGGAGACAACCCTATGAAATGGCGCGCCGTGCTCACACACATCTTGGCAATCGTGGGGACCGTCCTGGTATGGCTGCCTATCCTGGCACCGATCGTGCTGGCGGTGGTGATGTTGATCAGAGTGCGACGGTTTCTCTTCGACTACCTGATGCCCGCCGAGCTCTTCCCGGTGGCCTTGATCGGCGGCATCCTGCTCCTCTGGGCGTCCTGGCGCGCCCGATCGCGCCGATCCCTCATCGGATGGGGTCTCGGACTCGCCGTCGCCCTCCTCGTCGGAGGGCAGGAACTCGCCGTCGTCACCGGGCTCGCCTCAGGCACCATCGGACCGGACAGCCCTTGGCTCGCGGTGGTCCTGGCGACCCTCGCCGCTTTTGGTCTGGCCTTGATCGCCGTGGGGATCGGCGGCATCCTGCTGCTGCGCGATCTCACCACGACCCGACAACAATGACGTTAGGCTCTCACGCGGAGGCGCGCTGGGCGGGGTCTCGCGGGACCGCTGCAGATACGGCAAACCTCACACCCGCCTCAAGCAGCGCCGCCTTCCCACGCACGGTCAGATCGGTATTGAGCCACAGGGCGAGGCCTTTCTCAAGGGCCGCTACCCAGCCGTGGACCGGGGACTCCGGCGCGACACGTGACAACCAGAGATCCGGCAATGCGTGCAGCGTCTTGTCGGTCGTCAACGACAGACTCGGGCGATCCTCGTCCTCGCGAAAGCGACGCCAGAGTGCGGCGAGACCCTTACGACGCATCACCGCCATCGGCGCCTGAGGAATCTGATAGGCATCCGGAGCTACGTAGCGCCAGAGGTCATCCGAACTATCGGTGCGCCCAACCGTCTCGGGCATCGTCCCTCCTCAAATCGCCAACCACATCACCTGATAGGGCGAAAGGGCGAGCTGAACCACCCCGGTATCTGCCGTCCAGGTTACCTCCGACAGCAGGTCGCACAACCTCGCGACCTGCGCGCCAAACGCAGTGCGCACGTCCAGATCGAGCGCCACCGGCATCTCGGAGACGTTGTGTAAGCAGAGCAACGCTTCGTCGCTCTTGGGCGACGTACGCCGTAGCGCGAAGATTGCCGGGTGCAGATCCAGCACCGTCTGTGCCCCACGCGGGTGGAAAGCCCGGTGCCGCCTGCGGATCGCGAGTAGGTGACTATAGGCGTTGAAGACCCGCGCCCGGAGCGACGTCGGGTCGGCAAGCTCCGCCTCCAGCTCCCCACGCCGGAACTTAGCCCGGTTGATCGAGCGGTAGCGTCCGGTGCGCGCGACGCCATCGTAGTCATTTCGCGAGCCGAAGAGGCTGTGGACGTAGATCGCCGGCACCCCCTGCAACGCCAACATGATCGCCTGCGACACGATGAAGCGCGCCACCTGAGTCTCCAGCGGCTCTCCCGCTTGCGGATCCGACAGCGCATCGAAGTAGGAGATATTCAGCTCGTAGGCGCTCTCGGAGCCGTCCGGATTGGCCTTGGTCGAGACGTGGCCCCCGTGCGCCCTGACCTGCGTCGTCATCGCGTCCACCTCCGCCGCGGGCAGGATGCCCTCCACAGGGCGCACACCGATCCCATCGTGTGAGGCCAGGAAGTTATAGAAAGTCGTCTGCGGTGAGGGAGGCGCGAGCTCCGCCGCCCAGCGCGTGAGGTAGGTGGCGTCACCGCGCATCACAGCGTGGAAGACGAGCGGGGGCAGCGGGAACTGATAGACCAGCTGTGCCTCGTCGGTCCCGTCGCCGAAATAGGAGATATTCTCGGCGTGCGGGACGTTGGTCTCGGTGATCAACATCACCCGCGGGGCCACCGCATCGAGCACAGCGCGGAAGAGTTTGACCACACGGTGGGTCTCTTCCAGGTGGATACAGGTCGTGCCGATCGTCTTCCACAGATAGGCGATCGCGTCCAGGCGGATGATCTCAGCCCCCTGAGCGACGTAGAAGAGCAGCACATCCAGCATCCGCAGAAGAACCCCCGGGTCGGCGAAGTTCAGGTCGATCTGGTCCTCGCTGAAGGTCGTCCAGACCAGCTTCTCCTCACCCGAGGCGGTCGTGAACGCCGTGAGCAGCGGCAGCGCGCGCGGGCGCGTGACCATCGAGAGATCGGTCCCCGGTTCCACCACGATAAAGGCATCGGCAAAGTCGGGATCACCCGCTAAGAAGGCCTTGAACCAGGCGCTCTGCGCCGAAATGTGGTTCAGCACCAGATCGAACATCAGGCGGAAGTGCTCCCCCAGCCGCGCCACATCCTCCCACGACCCCAGCTCGGGGTCGACCTCGAAGTAGTCGATGACCGAGAAGCCGTCGTCAGAAGAATAGGGACAGAACGGCAGGATGTGCACCCCCGTGATCCGACCCTTCACGGTCGAGGTCAGGACCTCGGTGAGGTTCCGGAGCGGTGTGCGGTCGGCGGACTGAATCTGGTCGCCGTAGGTAATCAGGATGACGTCCCGCTCGGTCAGGCGCTCCGCGGCGTCGGCATCCGCCAGATTCGGATGCTGCCGGCGGAACACCTCCAGGCGCTCCCGCACCCGTGACCACGTTGCAGCGCCCTGCTCCATCCCATAGAGAAAGGCGAGGTGCTCGCGTATCAGAAGCTCCATGCCCTTGATCGTCATCGCCGACCCTCCCTGTCTACCGGTCTATAAGCGGCGCCAGATAGCCGCGCAGCGCATCCATCGAGTAGTGGCGCCGCGCGATGGCGAAGTTGTGGGCCAGCGCGTCCGCCCGCAGACGTGCGTCGGTGAGCAGGTCCACCGCCCGGTCGGCGGCGGTCTCGATGGCTTCAGGCGCGACCTGTGCCAGACCCAGATCATCGTAACCCGTCACCGTGTCGCCCAGCGAGACGACCTCGAGCCCCTTGTCCTTGATGTCGGCGCGATAGACAGGGTACTCGAAGAGCATCACCGGCACCTCGGCGCGCAGCGCCTCCAGCAGTTGGTTGCCCCATCCCTCCCAGAGGCTCGGATAGGTCACGAAGTCGGCGAAGACGTAGGTGTCCCACAGCGAGTAGATCTTCTCTCCGTCGCGCGTGTGACGCCGGGCATCCACGATCTCCTCGATGAAGAGCGCGTCGATCCCCTCCCGAGCGATCTTCTCCTTGAGCTTGAGCGTGTAACCCGTCTGGTCGTCCTGCGCGTAGCCCGCCAACACCAGCACGATGCGGCTCTCCCCATCGAACGGTCGCCCATCATAGAGGCCCCGCTCTCGCAGCACCGCCCTTCGCGCGGGCGTATCGAGGGCACGGACGACATCCACCGCCAGTTCGATGCCCTTGCGCGCCACAATGCGCGTCGCCTGCAAGAGGAGCACATCGTTGGGCTTGAGGCCGATGCGGGCGCGGAAGTCGCGGTTGTAGTCGTCCTCGACCCACGCGGGCGCGTCGAAGTCGAAGATATTGGGCACCACCGTGGCCTCGAGGCCAAGCCGCTCGCGCATCTCCCGCTGCCCCAGGCTGTTGATCACGACGTGTCGCGCCAGCGGATCGTGGGGCGGCAGATACTTCTGGGCCAACTCCAGCGCCGTGCGATTCGGCAGCGCAACCCCGTCGACCCGCTCCCAGTAGAAGTCGTGGTTGTGAGCCAGCGCCGGGATACGCAGATCACGCATCACGCGCGTCAGGGCTACCGCCACGGCGGGGTTCGCTGCCACCGACCAGACATTCTGTGGAATGAAGAAGTCGATCCGCTTCTCTTCGACGAAACGGCGTAGCTTACTCTCGATCTCATCGGCCAGCCCATAGAGCTCGTCGCGATAGGCCGCTTCATCGGCATAGTCGGTGAGCGCGACAAAGGTGTTGCGGTAGAGTCGCTCCGCCTCCGGCGTGTGGTGATACATCTCCGAGATGCACGTACCCTCAACCGTGCCCAGGTCTCCCGCGCAGAGGTGCACGGTGTGGCCCATCTCCTCCAGCACACGCTTCCATTTGTCGATCTCCAGCGAGACGCCGTCGGTGCCACCCACCTTGAAGTGAAACACCGCGATCTGCATCGTGGACCTCCTTCACGCTTAGGGGCGGTTGAGGAACCAAGTCGTCCGGGTCACATTAGGATAGCCTCACCGGCGCAGCCGTCAAACGCCGCACCACTTGCCAGATTCCCCCTGGTAGACCACAATGACGTGCATATACGATCGGTGAACCCAGACAAAGGAAAACGCTGTTATGGCTAACACCTACGAGCTCTTCCAACACAGCCCGACGTCCGACACACAGACGGCGCACCTGCGCGTCAACACCCAGGCCCGCGCGGCCCACCGCGTCAACCCGCAACTGCTCGGCAAGTTCTGCGAACACCTCGGCGCCAACATCTACCACGGCATGAGCGCCCAGATCGCCTTCAATCCCACCCTGGCTAAGTGGCGCTTCAGCGCAGGGGATGACCATCCCGACGGCGGCGTGCGCGAGGAGAGCGACCGCGAACGGATCGCCGGGCGTATCCGGGCCTACGCGGAGCGATGGGGCTGGCCCGATCCGGAACGGCTGGTGGCGGCCTACGTCGGGGGGAGTGCTTATGGCTGGTTCGGCATCGGTGATGCGGAGGCGGTTCGGCTCAGTCCCGACGTCGGACCTCACGGCGGACGCGCCTCGGACGGCGGACGCGCCTCAGACGGCGGTTGCGCCTCGGACGGCGGACGCGCCTCGGACGGCGGACGGGCCCAGCGCGTTGAGGTCCTGCGCGCCTCTGAAGCCGAGCGGCACGGCATCGGGCAATGGGTCTACCTGCCCCTGCACCGCACGCGGACCTATGAGGTTCGCATTGTGGCGCGATCCGTGGCGCCCTGTACGGTGCAGCTTCGCCTCGGATCGCTCGATCGGCCTGATCTGCAAGCTACCGTCGAGCTCGAGCTCGACGGCACCTGGAAGAGCCACACCGGCACCCTCGTCCTGCCCGAAGGGGCACCCGCCGACGGCCTCTACGAGCTCTCGCTCACCGCGGCGGCGCCGTCCCATTTCGTGCTCGATCGGGTGCTGCTCACGCCCGATGACGCCATCGGCGGCGCCGATCCGGACGTCATCCGCATGCTGCGTGAGGCCCACCTGCCCTTGCTCCGCTGGCCCGGCGGCAACTTCGTCTCCGGCTACCACTGGCGCGACGGCGTCGGACCGCTCGATCGGCGCCCCACGCTTCCCAATCCCGCGTGGGAGGGGCTGGAGTTCAACCTGTTCGGTACCGATGAGTTCATCGCCTTCTGCCGTGCGGTGGCGTGCGAGCCGATGATCTGCGTCAATGCCGGCAACGGCACCCCGGAGGAGGCAGCCGCCTGGGTAGCATACTGCAACGGGGGCCTGGACACCGAGATGGGGAGGTTGCGCGCCGCCCACGGGCACCCGGAGCCCTACAACGTGCGCCTCTGGGAGATCGGCAACGAGCTCTACGGGCACTGGCAGGTCGGGTGGACCACGCCTGAGGGCAACGTGGATCGCTATCACCGCTTCCGCGGGGCGATGCTCGCCGCCGATCCGACGCTGCATATCATCGGCTGCGGGTATGGGAACGAGCCGGACTCCGAGTGGAACCGGCGTCTCATCGAGGGCGCCGCGGAGAGCCTGCAGACGATCACCGACCACATCCTCACCGGGGGCAGCGTCCATGCCGAGACCGATCCGGTCGAGCTCGTCCACGCCTTTCTGGGCTACCCTACGATGCTGGAAGAACGCTACCGTGAGCTGGAGCGAACCATGCGCGCGGCAGGCATCGAGAAGCCACAGCTTGCCATCACCGAGCTGCAGCTCTTCGCTCATTTTCACGGCGCATGGTCGCCCGACGACGCACTGACTCCGGCGAAGATGCCTCGTCCTGACACCATCACCGAGGCGCTCTATCTGACCGAGATCGTCAACAGCTGCATCCGGCTGGGCGACTTCGTGACGCTGCTCACCCACTCGGCCACCGTCAACCACGGCGGGGGCCTGCGCAAGGAACGCGAGCGCGTCTACGCCAACCCCGTTCATCACGCTCACGCCCTCGGCCACGCACTGGCAGGCGGCACACCCGTGGCCGTGCAACTCGCCTGCGCCACCTTCTCAACGCAGCACACGTTCGCCCACATCCCGCCGATGGAGGCGGTGCCTGTGATCGATGCGGTCGCCATCCTGGCCGAGAACGGTGACCTGATCCTGAGCCTCGTTCACCGCGGCGCCGACAGCGGCCCGATTGACCTCGAGATTGCCCTCGAGGGATACCACGCCCAGCCTCAGGCCGAGGTCATCGCGCTGGCAGGCGAGACGTGGTACGACAGGAACTCGCGCGAGGCGCCGGAGCGCGTGGCCCCGCGGCATACGCAACTCTCCCTCAGCGCAGAGGACCGCTTCGCCGTTACCCTTGCGCCCTTCTCGATCACGCAGATCAGGCTACCGGCAGCCGATGCGCAACCGTAACGCGAGCCTGGGCCCTGCGCACGGCGCTATGGAGACGTCAATGTCGCGACAGCTGTCGCCAGCCGGCCCTGCGTGACCTAGCACACCAGCTACACCGATTTCCAGGTCTTGCCGCACAGGCACCCCGCGATCGCACTGGGCCTCTTGCACATGCTGGCTCGCCGCAATCGCTTCCTGATCTCGCAATATGAGGATCTATCGTTCAGATCTGTGATGGCCCGCACGGCCAAGCTGCTGCTCGCCCTATCCGATGGGGGGCACACACCCATCGACCGCTACGAAACCCCGAACACCGAACTCGCGGCACGCATCGCTACGGTCCCCGAGGCCTTCAGCCGCGCGCTGCGCCACCTGCGCCGGCACGGCTACATCGCGTGCACCCGCAGCAGCATCACCATCGTGGATCCGGAGGCGCTCATCGAGATTGCCGCCCTCTGAGGGGCCCCTGATTGACGAAAGTCAATGCCGATCGGTTCGTTTTCCTCTTCACCGCCACCAAGGGACTCGTCCTCGTCGCCGTCGCCCTTATTGCCCTGACCACGGCCTTCATGGGCACGCTCTCAGGCCCGATGCAGGCGTGGGGCGTGACCGATGCCGTGGTCGGGGTCTTCGGACTCAGTCTGGTGCCGGCGGAACGCGAGGGGCGCATCATCCTGCTCTACCACACCATCGCGATGGCCGTCATCGCCATCGAGACCTATCTCATCACCGATTCGCTTCCCATGAGGCAGAGTGAGCAGACACAGATCAATGCCACCATAACCGTCGGCTATCTTCTCACGCTCATTTTCGGCCTCTGGTTCGGCTACTTCGGCCGCAACTGGGCCTTCCACGGGCTCTACCTCGTGGGGCTATCGCTGATCTTCTTGGCCGGGCTGCAGCTCGCGGTGGCCATCTGGCCCTGGCGCCCGGCCTACCACGTCTCAGACAGGCGCCGCGCGCACCTGGGGCGAATCGACCTAAAGCGGGTGGCCTTCTTCGTGATGGCGGTCGCGACCTTGGGATCGGCCGTCTTCGGGGGTGTTGCGGGCTCCTTCTACGGCAACGGCTTCGAGACCTTCCTCGCTGAGGACGTGGTCCGCGACCCCGTGAAGACGCCGCTGCAGCTGGCGATCATCGGTCACCTCCACATCATGCTGACCCTGATCGCGGTTGCACTGGCCCTCTTGGTCGGGCGCCGGCTCGACTTCAAAGGCCTATGGCACAAGCTCTCGATGCCGTTCTTCATCGTCGGCACGATCATCATCACGCTGGGCGTCTGGTCGATCGTGCCCTACCAGCCGATGGCCCACATCATCATCTACGTGGGGTCCACCATCGTGCTCCTGGGCGCGCTCTTTCTGGTCATCTACGGCTTTGACCACCTCATCCGCGACGGGCTCGCAGCGGAGCCGACCGCAAAGGCCACGGCGGGCCGGAAACTGCGCGCCCTGCTCCGTGATCCTCTGAAGTTCGGCGCCCTTTGGCAGATGGTCTTCATGAACTTCGTGGTCTCCTTTCCCGGGATCTTCATGGCAGCTAAGCTCGGGGATATCTTCCGCGTCTGGCCGCTGCGCCAGGAGCGCCTGGTGCTCACCGGACACTGGCACATTCTCTCGGGCATTGTCGCGACGATCATCCTGTTGATGTACGCCGACCTCGCCGGGCTCAAGGGATGGATGCGTCAGGCATTCGGCTGGGCCATCATCGTCTTCTCGGATCTCGCCTTTGGGGCGACATTTATCTTCATCGTCCGCCGAATGTTCGTCACCGAGTACGGCGAGGGGCCTCTCGTGAAAACGATGACGGTCCTGATGGACGTGGGGCTGGGCGCGGTGCTGCTGACCCTCGCGGCACTGATGGTCTGGCGCTTGATCGATCTATTCGGACCTCGGGGACGCTAGCGCCACGAACTCACCGAATTCACCGCAGAGGAGGTGGCCCTATGAAATGGCCGACCGTCACGGCGCTTCTCGCACTCGTTCTCGTCGCCTGTGCTGCGCCCGGCTCAGCATCGACCGAGGTGCCCATCTACGATCTCGACATCGACACCAGTGCGTGGGCGCGTATACCCGCCGGTGCCTTCTACCAGGGGCAGCACAACCACGCCGCGACGATCGACGCCGACTATGAGATCATGGTCACCCACGTAACCAACGCCCAATACGCCGACTTCCTGAATGCGGCCCTTACCGTGGGTGAGGTCAGACTCACCGCTGGGGCCGTCACCGGCCATTATCCGGGCGACCCCTTCCACGGGTACAAACACGAGGTGGAGATCCCAGCCGGGGCATGGGATCTGATGCCCACAGAGGACCCGGCACTTCGCCTGACGCTTGACGGCACCACCTTCAGCGTGAAGCCCAGCTATGAGGACCACCCCGCCACGATGATGTCGTGGTTCGGCGCGTGGGCTTATTGCAGCTTCTACAATGGGCGCCTGCCCACCGACGCCGAATGGGAAAAGACAGCGCGGGGGACGGACACACGCCCCTACCCCTGGGGCGATGAGATCGCCGTCGGCCACGCCAACTTCGTCGACAGCCGCGACCCCTTCGAGGGCAGAAGCGAGACCACGCCCGTGGGCTTCTACAATGGCAGCACCTACGACGGCTTCGAGACCCACGATGCAGCCAGCCCCTACGGCATCTATGACCTGGCGGGCAATGTGTGGGAGTGGACCGGGGATGTCCGCGTAGGCACCCATCATCGCGGTCTGCGGGGGGCAGCTTTGCCAACTACGCCTATAACCTGCGCATCTGGACGATCAACAATACGCAACCACAGCACACCAGCCCTAGGGTGGGCTTCCGATGTGCGCGCG
>JAXGUU010000037.1:0-17434 GCA_040774145.1 Anaerolineae bacterium | reverse complement strand
GTTGGGCACCAAGCTGCGGGCACAGGACTGGACGGCGCGCGTGGTCCTGCGGCGGCAGGAGCCGCTGTCCGGCTATCCCAAGATCAGGCCCTGGTTGGAGGTGGTCGCTACACTGCCGCGCCGGCGACCTGTCGTGGGGCTGGCTGTGGATATCGGCACCACCAAGATGGCGGCCTATCTGGTCGACCTGGACACGGGACACACGCTCGCGATGGACGGCGTGATGAACCCCCAGATCGCCTACGGCGAGGACGTCGTCAGCCGGATCGCCTACGCCAATACACATCCCGACGGACGTCAGGTGCTGCAGCAGCGCCTGATCGCCGGACTGAACGACCTCATCGGGAAACTATGCAGCGGCGCCGGGGTCGATCGGGATCAGGTGGTGGACGCGGTTGTGGTGGGCAATACCGCGATTCATCATCTTTTTGCCGGGCTACCGGTGGAACAACTGGGGGCCTCTCCCTATGTGGCGTCGGTGAGCGAGCCCCTGGATATCGATACCGAGCATCTGGGGTTGGCGCTGACACCTGGGGCCAAGGTCTATCTGCCACCGAACATCGCCGGTTACGTGGGCGCTGATCACGTGTCGATGCTGTTGGCGACCGAGGCGTGGCAGGCGTCCACGCCGACGATCGCGCTCGACATCGGGACCAACACGGAGATCAGCCTTGCTGTCGATGGGCGGCTGTTGAGTTGCTCCTGTGCCTCAGGCCCGGCTTTCGAGGGCGCCCACATTCACGCCGGCATGCGGGCGGCGCCGGGCGCGATCGAGTATGTTCAGATCACGCGTGTCCGTGAGCCGTCTGGCGCAGGCGAACCGGCGCCGGCTCTTCGCCGGGTGCGCACCATCGGCAACCGTCCGCCGGTGGGCATCTGTGGCTCCGGCATTCTCGATGTTGTGGCGGAATTGCGCGCGGCAGGCATCGTGGGGCCGACGGGGCGCATGAAGCAGGACCATCCCTGGGTTGTCCCCTGGGAGGGCGGCGGAGCCTTTCGGCTGGTGGATCGGGCCGAGACCGGAAACGGTCACGACCTGCTGGTCACGCGGCGAGACGTCAACGAGATCCAGTTGGCCAAGGCCGCCATCCGTGCCGGCGTTGACGTTCTGCTCAATGAGGCCGGACTGAGCTATGACGATGTGGGTGAGTTCATCGTGGCAGGGGCCTTCGGCACCTACCTTGACCTGAAGAGCGCCCTCCGCATCGGTATGTTCCCGCCGATCCCGCTCTCGCGCTTCAAGCAGGTCGGCAACGCGGCGGGCACCGGTGCACGACAGATGCTCGTCTCAGCCTCCCGCCGTCGTTTAGCCGAGACCATCGTCGAGCGGGTGCGCTACATTGAGCTGACGGCGCATCCCAGCTTCGCGGATATCTATATGTCAGCGATGGTGCTTTGAGATGACCAAGACATGTGCTGAAGAACGTCCGATCGTCGCCATGACGCTGGGTGACATCGCGGGCATCGGTCCCGAGGTCGTCGCCAAGGCACTGCGCCATCCCGAGGTCTACCGGCTCTGCCGCCCTCTGGTGATCGGCGACGCGCGTGTCGCCGAGTTGGGTTTACTCAATGTCATCGCTACGCTGCCTGCAGAGGGTGGAGCGTGGTCCAACGTCGACTGGCCCACGGATGAGGCGTTGTTACTTGATCTGCACAATGTGGACCCCGCCCGGGTCACGCTCGGTGAGATCTCCCCGGTTGCCGGGCGCGCGGCGGTGGATTACGTGTTGCGTGCGGTCGAGTTGGCCCAAGCCGGCGCGATCGGTGCGGTCGCCACGGCGCCGCTGAACAAGGAGGCGATGCGCCTCGCCGGCTATGACTATATCGGCCACACCGAGATCCTGGCGGATGTCACCGGCGCGACGCGCTGTACCACGATGCTGGCCACGCCGGGGCTGCGCGTCACGCACGTCACCCGCCACATCCCCTTCCGCGAGATCGCCGATCAGATCACGACCGAGCGTGTCTTGGAGACTATCATGGTCACGTACGAGGGTATGCGTGACCTGGGCTATGATCGTCCCCGGCTGGCGGTCGCCGGGCTCAACCCCCACAACGGCGAGGGAGGGCTGATCGGGCGTGAGGAGATCGACGCAATCGCTCCCGCGGTGGAGGCGGCGAGACGGATGGATGTGGAGGTCGCCGGTCCGATCCCCGCCGACTCGGTTTTCTTCCAGACCATTCGGGGCGACTATGATGTCGTGGTCACGATGTATCACGACCAGGGCCACATCGCCGTGAAGACGCACGGCTTTGCGGAGTCGATCACGATCACGCTTGGCCTGCCTATCATCCGCACCTCGGCCGATCATGGTACGGCCTTTGACATTGCGGGTAAGGGCGTGGCCTCTGAGGCGAGCATGCTGGCTGCGATCGCGGAGGCTGCGCGGATCGCTCGGCGTCGTGCGGCGCGTTCACGGGCGGCGTAAGGTCGTGTCTGCTGTAAGGCATCTGTAACACACTCGGCTATTGTTTTCCAGGTGAATCGACTCTAGACTATAGGCAGGGAGAGAAGTCTACAGCGGGAGTCTCCGGCTGCTGCGGGCGTCCCCGTGATCGAAGGGATCTTAGTGAGATAGGGGTCAACGTACTGAGATGTCGGAAGCGACGGTGGATGTCTCGGATCGCACGATCCTGATCGTGGATGACTCGCCGATGAGTCTGCGTCTTCTGACGCACATGATGACGATGCACGGCTATCGGGCCGAGGCGGTGAGCGGTGGGCGTGAAGCCCTGGACTATGCCTATGCCTCACCCCCCGATCTTGTGCTGTTGGACATCATGATGCCCGACATGGACGGCTATGAGGTCGCCGAACGCCTCAAGGCGGACGAGCGGACCCGTGACATCCCCATTATCTTCATCAGTGCGCTCAATGACGACCAGAGCAAGGTCAAGGCCTTTACCGCAGGCGGCGTTGACTACGTCTCAAAACCCCTCCATGTCAATGAGATCGTCGCGCGCGTCGGTACGCACCTTCGGCTGCGGACCGCCTCTCAGCGTCTGCAGCGCCAGTTGGTGGAGCGTGAGGAGCTCATCGTCGAGCTCGACACGCTCAACGATCAACTCAGGGAGGAGATCGACGAGCGTGAGGCTGCGCAGGCAGCGCTGCAACAGGCACTCGCAGAGACGGAGGCCCTCTATCGCATCACCCGTTCGCTGATCGCCTCGGAGGATATCCCCGACATGTTGCTTAGCGTGACGGAGAGCGCTGCCCAGGTGCTGCCGGCGGATCGCGTCACCGCGGTGGTGGTGGATCCGGCTTCTGAGGTGGTGACGGCCTTTGCCGTCGGCGGGCCGGGCGCTGCGGCTGTCGAGGCGCCGACCTTTGTCGAGGTCATGGATGGCCTGACCGGCTGGGCCATTCGGCACGTTCAGCCGATCGTCTCTCCTAAAGGACAATGCGATCCGCGCGAGAGCCCTGCGGCTCGCCACCGTCGGGAAATCACGGAGTGTGGTGCGATCCTCGTCGCTCCTCTCTGCTTTCAGGATCGGATGATGGGCGCGATGACCGCGATCAACCGTCCTGACAGCCCGGACTTCGACCAGCAGGATCTGGCACAATTGAATGCTATCGCGGGGCAAGCGTCCGTCGCGTTGGCAAATGCCCAACTCTCGGATGAGACGGCGTACCTTAAGGAGTTCAACGAGGACATTGTCCAGGGCGTCGCCGAGGCCATTCTCTTGCTCGATGTTGAGGGTAGGATCACCTTCGCCAACCCCGCAGCGGTTGAGATGCTTGGATACACGTTCGAGGATCTGTTGGGGCGTCCGTGGGCTGACCTTGTGTCCGCCGGCCCGGATCGCGATGCCGCGATCCGGTTGACGACCGCAGGGCATGAAGCCCCCGTGGCAACGGCGCGCTTCGAAAGCGTGCTGCTGGGCAGCGAGGGACAGCAGCTGCCCGTCCTGGCGAGTATCCGTCCCCTCTATCGGGAGGAGGGCGTTCAGGGGAATCTCGTGGCCCTGACCGATATCACCGAGATCAAGGAGGCGCAGGAGCAGCTGCGCCGCTACGCCTCGGATCTCGAGGTGCAGAATGCGGAGCTGAACGCCTTTGCTCACACGGTGGCCCACGACCTGCGTAGCCCGTTGACCGGCATCATCGGCTTCGCCGATCTGCTTCACGCTGTGGTGCGGCGCCGTCAGGATGTCGAGATCGAGGACTACGTGGAGTATCTCCTCCGCAACAGCCTCAAGATGAACAACATCATCGACGAGTTGCTCTTGCTCGCCAGCGTTCGTGAAGTGGATGAAGTGGATGTGCGCCCCTTGAACATGGCCGGTATCGTGACGGAGGCACAGCGCAGGCTCGATTTCTTGATCGACGAGTATGGCGCCGAGATCTCCGCTGCTAGCGGCTGGCCCGCCGCCATCGGCTATGCCCCGTGGGTGGAGGAGGTGTGGGTCAATTATCTCAGCAACGCGGTGAAGTACGGGGGGCGTCCGGACGACGCGATCCCGCCCCGCATCCACCTGGGCTTCGATGAGGCGAATGGCGATGGTCAGGTCAAGTTCTGGGTCGTCGACAATGGGGCAGGGCTGACATCTGAGCAGCGAAAGCAGTTGTTCACGCCTTTTGAGCGGCTGCATAACGTGCGTGCCGAGGGCCATGGGCTGGGGCTCTCTATCGTGCGTCGGATTCTAGAGAAGCTTGGCGGCAAGGTTGGTGTTGAGAGCGCGCCGGGTGAGGGAAGCCGCTTCTACTTCACCTTGCCCCGCGCCTGAGATGGTCAGGGAGGTGGGTCCGTGGCGGTAAGCGATCTGGCAGGACGACGGGTGCCCCGTGAGCTGTTGGTCAACGTTCCCCGGTTGGTGGCCTTGTACTACGTGGCTCACCCTGACCCGGCAGAGCGCGGTCAGCGGGTCTCGTTTGGGACCTCGGGCCACCGTGGGTCCTCGCTGCAGCAGAGCTTCAACGAAGATCACATCTTGGCCACAGCCCAGGCGGTCTGCGAGATCCGCAAGGCCAACGGTGTTACGGGACCGATGTACGTGGGGATGGACACCCACGCGCTCTCCGAGCCGGCGCTCTATACTGCCGTCGAGGTCTTCGCTGCCCATGGCGTCGAGATCATGCTCCAGCAGGGCCTGGGCTACACGCCCACGCCCGCGATCTCTCACGCCATTCTCACCCACAATCGGGGACGTACGGCGGGGTTCGCCGACGGCGTCGTCATCACGCCCTCCCATAACCCTCCGAGCGCTGGCGGTTTCAAGTACAATCCTCCCGAGGGCGGCCCTGCTGATGCGCAGACGACGCGCCGCATCGAGGCGCGCGCCAACGAGATCCTGGAGAGCGGGCTGCGGGAGGTCGAGCGCATCCCGTGGGCTCGAGCTGTGAGGGCCGACACAACGCACGAGCACGACTATATCGGATCCTACGTCGCCGATCTGCAGAATGTCCTGGATATGGACGCTATTGCCGGCTCGGGCCTGAAGTTGGGGGTCGACCCGCTCGGCGGGGCCACCGTAGGCTTCTGGGAGCCGATCGCCGAGACCTATGGGCTCGATCTCGAGCTCGTGAACCCGGTGGTGGATCCCACCTTCTCGTTCATGACGGTCGATCACGACGGACAGGTGCGTATGGACTGCTCCTCCCCCTATGCGATGGCGAGCTTGATCGCGTCGTGTCAGGGCGCGGACGGAGACGACCGGTTCAACGTCGCGTTCGGCTCCGACCCGGATGGGGATCGCCATGGCATTGTCACGCCCGGTGCGGGTCTCCTGAATCCCAATCACTACCTCTCCGTTGCGATAGGGTACCTTTTCCGCCATCGCGATGGTTGGGGAGAGGGCGTCGCTGTGGGCAAGACGCTGGTCTCGAGCTCGATCATCGACCGCGTGGTCGCCGACCTCGGACGCCGCCTGGTCGAGGTCCCGGTGGGCTTCAAGCACTTCGCCCCGGGGCTTTACGATGGCTCCCTGGGCTTCGGCGGTGAGGAGAGCGCCGGGGCTTCGTTCCTGCGTAGGGACGGCAGCGTGTGGACCACCGATAAGGATGGGATCATTCTCAGCCTATTGGCTGCAGAAATCACTGCCACGACCGGACGCGATCCGGGCGAGCACTACCAGGCCCTGGAGGAGCGGTTCGGACACGCCGTCTACGCGCGCCTCGATGCTCCCGCGACGCATGCGCAGAAGGCCGTGCTGTCCGACCTCTCTCCCGAGCAGGTCACCGCCCGGTCGCTTGCGGGTGAGGAGATCGTCGCCAAGTTGACGCGCGCGCCGGGCAATGATGCCCCGATCGGTGGGCTCAAGGTCGTCACCGCGAACGGTTGGTTCGCTGCTCGCCCCTCGGGCACCGAGGAGATCTACAAGATCTATGCCGAGAGCTTCAAGGGCGAGGAGCACCTGCTTCGCATCCAGGAGGAGGCGCAGGCCATCGTCGCTGAGGCGTTCAAGGACGCGGGCGTGAAGCGTGCTTGATCCGGCGGGGGCCAGGCGTCTTACCGGATCACCACGGTGACGCCCACCTCGGCCCAGTCGTAGAGCGTCTTCGCTGCAGGGATGCCCAGGATGATGCAGCCGAAGGAGGCGGGGCGACCCAGCGAGCCCTCCCAGAGCCGGTTGCCGCCGGCGAGGATGGGCAGCTCGTGGAAGCCATTGAGCACGCCGCCGCCGGCAGGATAGACCGCGATGAAGTAGGGCATCCAAAGATCCCACTGTGAGGCATACGATTCCTCGTACTTACCCAGCACCTGGAAGGTCCCCGCGTGGGTGGGCGAGTCCTTGATGCCCGTAGAGACCACCCATTCCCACAAGAGCTGCCCGCCTTCATAGACGTACGTGCGCTGCGCATCGAGGTCGACGACGATTTTCTTCCCCGGTACCGGCATATTCGGCGTGAGAATGTCCTGCGAGGGAATGCGGATCTGCTGCCCGACGAAGAGCCGGTCGATATCGATGTCGCGGTTGGCCTCGGCGACCAGGCCCGGTGGCATCCCGAACTTTGCCGAGAGGCTCGTCAGGGTATCGCCTGAGACCACCGTGTAGGTGCGCTCCGGGTGCGTGAGGTAGACCCACATCGTGGTATCGGTCTGAGGGGCCTCGAAAAAGGCAAAGATGCGACCGGCGACCTCATCGAACCGGAAGCCGCGTCCGTCGCCCATCCCGTCGGCGAGGGTGACGAGCGTGTCGCGGATGGCATATTGGTTCACGTCAACGGCGGGTCTGCCTCCCTCACCGGGCACCAGATAGAGCCACGTGGCGATCTCATCGCGCCCCAGCGTCCAACGCAGGGTTTCTTCCGTGAGCACGTCGTAGGCCATCAGCGTGATCTGGCGTGAGATGAGGGCTTCGGCGTCGTTGATCACGTTCCCGGCATCCAGCTCTGCCGGTGTGATGACCTCAAAGGAGAGGGGGACCTCGACGCGATAGGGGCTGCCGCCGACCTCCCGCAGCCGCGTCAGCGTGGTGGGGATGTCCAGCACGCGCCCGGTCGTGCCCGGCACGATGACGATCTCCCCCCCTACAAGCTCGATCGTGGGATCCTCGGGGGGCTGTGAGACCTCCTGATCGAGTTCCACCAGCAGCGCGCGTGCGGCTTCCGTGTCGAAAAGGAAGCGTGGCGCCACATCGTGATAGGTGAGCCAGATCTCGGCCTGAGCGCGCCACGATCCGTCGCGTCCGACGGCGTAGGCAGCCCGCGCGGTGCTCTGCGTATCGACCTTGAGACCGCCCATCGACCAGGGGTAGGCCCATTGGCGCTCGCCGTCGGTCAAGACGAGCTGTCCGACGTCCAGTTGATCGGCGACCTGCTCAAGGGCGGCTGCCGCGGCTGCGGGCGATTTGCCGCCCAGGTCGACCCCCAGGGCGTAGACGTTGGGGTAGACGTGATCTCGGTAGAGGCGCGTCATCCGCTGGATGAAGACCCAGCCGCAGAACGCCGTCAGGCCCACCAGCAGGAGGAACAGGAAGAAGGTCAGGGCCGCCGCGGCAACCTGGTTAGCCGCGCTCCCCTGGGGCGACTGCGTGTCCCTGGATGTTCGTCGCGCGTCGGCAACCTGCCGCGGTCCCGCCGAAGAACGCTGACTAGACGTGCCTGCCACCATCTGCACCCTCCATGGCCATCGGATCCTGCATGGTATTGTAGCTCATTTTCTGCTTATTTACCAGCGCTTCTCCCCACTGTCCCCGAGCGGATAGCTTGGGCCTCGGCCTTATGTTCGTGCAGGGTCAGGACCTCACGCTGGATCCTGGCGAGATGGTCGCCGCGCAGCGGGTACCAGTGCAGAATCAATGCTCCGAGCAACATCGCGATGCCCGGGATCAGGCCCATCAATGTCTTGATCCCCCAGATCGCACTGGACGGCTGGTTGAGTGTCATCTGACCCTGGTTGGCCTCGCGCGTGATGAAGTGGGTCGTCTCGAGCACGAAGGGTATCAGGGCCAGGGCCAGCGACTGCGCGGGCTTCGTCAGCAGGGCGTTGACGCCGAAGAAGGCGCCCTCGCGCCGCACGCCGGAGCGGAGCTCGTCCTCGTCCGCCACCTGCGCGAAGAGCACGTTCGTCAGGGTTTGTGGCCCCGCCAGTCCGAAGCCCGCCGCGATGAGGCAGAGGGGGATCAACGGTGTGGGGACGACCATCACCAGTGTCAGTGCGATCCCCGCGACCAGCAGGAGCAGTTGCTGGGCGCCGACGACACCCAGCCGGCGGCGGATCAGTGTGGTCATCGGCACACCGATGATCAGCGGGACGAAGAGGCACGCGACGAGCAGCATAGCGTTGATCTGCAGCACGTAGTCGGCTGCATAGAAGAGGGCTCCCAGCAGTAGCGACTGCATCAGGATCGACATGAAGTTCTGGGCGACCAGGATAAGAAAGGCGCGACTGGTAAAGGTGTATCTCAGGGCCGGCCCGAGCTTGAGGGGTTCGTCGCCAAGGTGGAACTCCGGGCGCTCCCGTACTCGGAGCGTGGTGATGATGATCATCACCGCGCTGAAGACGCCCACGACGATCATCGAGACCTGGAGCGGCAAGAAGGAGGGCGATGCACCGGCCTTGGGGCGGAAGAAATCCGGCACCACAAATCCCAGGATCATGCCCAGCAGGCCGAAAAGGGACGACGAGATCTGCAGCCCGTTGCGCTCAGCGTCGGACTCTGTGATCTCCGGCAATAGGGCTGAATAGGCCAGGCCGATGATCGTGTAAGCTGTATCGTAGAGCAGCATCGTCGCCAGCATCCAGATGAAGATCGATGTCTGGCCCGCCCGCTGTGGGGCGAACCAGACCAGGATGAAGGTGAGCGCCAGGAAGGGCGCTGTGTAGCGCATATAGGGGATGCGGCGTCCCAGCCGCGACTTCGTGCTGTCGGTGATGTAGCCGAACAGCGGGTCGTTGATCGCATTCCAGATGGCATAGATCGTTGAGGCGATGGCGATCCAGCGCGCCGTCAGGCCCAGGTAGTCCTGGTAGAAGATGGGCAGGAGGGCGCCGTAGGTGCCTGAGACAAAGGCGGTGCCCAGGGCCGCCACCCCCCACTGCACCTTGTAGCCCAGGCTGAGTCGGGGCCGGTTCGTCGTAGATGTCCCTTGAGTCGCTGTCGTGCTCATCCGCTACCTCCTGGCCAAGGTTAGCTCCGGGAGCGCATCAGGTCGCGCAGCCGGCGCCAGTTGATCATCTGAATGCCCTGAGCCTCGGTGAAGGCCCGCACCTCATCCATCATAAAGGTCTCGTACTCTGCCACGCGCGCCTGCCAGCCGTGCGGCATGATCGCCCGCAGCTCGGGGGTGTCCTTGGAGGGATGGATAATGAGATAGGTCAGACCGGGGTTCAGGCTCTTGAGGGTCTCTTGGACCCGTTCGAGGTGCGTCGCCGCGCCATCGAAGTCCGGTGAACGGACATCGTCGAACATCGGCAACCCCTGGGCCTCGAGCGTGTCGACGAGCGTCGTGAGCGTTTCAGTCAGGCCTGCGTCTAGCCCGTGGGCCTGGAGGATCTCCGGCGTCACGCGGACCAGGAACGGAGGGAGTCCATGGGAGAGTGCGGTCTGGATGTAGCCCTCCAGGAAGGTCGGGTGAAAGACCGTGCCCATGTGGGTATCGATGTGGGTGACATCGATGCCGGCATCCAGCGCGCGCCGAACCTGGGTTTCGATCTCCCGGCGCACGGCGTCGGGGCGCGCGTTGGCCTGCACCGCCTCCGTCGTGGCGGGTAGGTAGCCGGCCTCGTCCAGCAGACCCGAGCTCGGGTCACACGTCGACAACGGTGCCCACCGGTAACCCGACCTCCATTCGCTGGTCAGCGTGATGTGCACGCCCATATCAACGCTCCCGGCGTGCTCGGCGCAGAACTGCGCCGTCGCCGGAAACCAGGGGCATGGCACCATCACCGACCCGGCGGAGATGACGCCGTGCGCGCTCAGGTCGGCGTAGGCGGCTAGGGAGGCATGGCACATACCGATATCATCGGTGTGGATCAGCACGGCGCGATCGTCGGGTGCCAGTCCCATCGCTGTAAGCAGGGGATTGGGGCTCATGATGGATCCTTTCGGGCTTGGTGGTACGACAGGACACAGCCTCGCGAAGGTCGTGGACTGTGCTCACGACCTTCGCGAGGGTGACTACTTAGGTGTGCGGATCAGGGCCGTAAGCGCTGCCACGTCAGTCTGGCTTGGGCTGCCTGATAGGCCTCAAAGTACTCCATCCGGATCGTGTGCTCCCCCGGTTCAAGGCGCACGGTTGCGGATCGCGTGCCGCGCATGGGGCGCCAGCTGTTGATCACCAGCCGGTCGTTCACGTAGACGCGTACGCCGTCGTCGGTCGTGGTCGTGACGCGATAGAGCCCGCCCTCAAGGGCGAAGGTCCCCGTCCAGCGCACCGCGAACTGATCCCCGGGTAGCCCCTCCGCAGGAGCATTCCGGCCCCAGTTGAAGTCGATGGCCTGATCCGTGCGGACCAGGGCAGGTGTCCCCGTGAGGTCGCGCGTCGCGAAGTACTCGCCGGTCCACGGGCCGAGCAGCTGCACGGAGGACGGCCCGCCGGTCGACGGCTGGGGTGTGGGTGCCGGTGCGGGCGCCGTGGAGAAGGCGTAGGTGGGGGAGGGCGGCATCGCCTGGGCTGCTGCGGCACTGGCTGCATAGTCCCACCAGAACTGGACGCTGGCGGATCCCGTGGCCTCGAAGTACTCGACACGCAGCGTGTGGCGGCCCTCCAGCCAGTGCCAATCCTGATAGTGCCACGTCAGCTCCTGGGGCTCCCAGTGGTTCAGCCGCAGGTCGACGTCGTCGATCCACAGGCGGATACCGTCATCGGAGCGCGCGTTGAAGCGATAGAGCCCCGGCTTGAAGTCGATCGTGCGAATCCATTGGACCGAGAAGTTGTCGCTGGGCATCCAACTCACCGGCGCCCCCTCGCCCCAGTTGAAGTTGATCTCTGCATCGTCACGGATCATCGCCGGGGCCCCCCGCAGGTGGCGGTTGTCGTAGTAGCGCCCCTGCCAGCCCCGGAAGGTGTCGATGCGATTCCACCAGACGTGGATCGCCGCCTCGCCCCCATCCTCGAAGTAATCGACGACCACCTCGTGGTGGCCGGCGGGCAGGGTGATGTCGCCGTAGTGCGTGTTGGGCAGCTGCTGCTTGGTCCACGCATCGACGACGCGGTGCCCATCGACGTAGATGCGAACACCGTCATCAGCGGAGGCATAGAAGCGGTAGGTGCCCGCCTCAAAGCCGAGGGTGCGGACCCAGCGGGCCGAGAAGCGATCAGCGGGTACTCTCGGGTCCGGGCTGCCTGTGCCCCAGTTGAAGTCGATGGCGGCGTCGCGGCGGCCGAACACAGCATTGCCCGACAGGTTCGTGTTGTCCCAGAACTGCGCCTGCCACACTTCGCTACTCTGCAGTCGCTCCCAGCCGATCTGCAGCAGCGCTGTACCCCAGCGCTCATAGTACTCAACACGTACACGGTTGACGCCACCCGGGATGAAGTGATCCGTTGTGTGCCATGCCGCCGCCTGGTCGGTCCAGCGGTCGATGATCAGCACGTCGTTGATCCAGACGCGGAGCCCGTCGTCGGACCGGTAGGTGAAGCGGTAGGTCCCGTTCTCGAAGTAGACGTCCTGGGTGAAGCGGGCCGAGAAGCCGTCCGCGGGGATGTTGTTCCCCGGGCTGCCGGTGCCCCAATCGTGATTGAGGCCCGTCTCGTAGCGGGTGAGGGCCGGACCTCCGCTCAGGGTCGGATTGGTGAAGTACTCGGCATACCAGCTCCCCTGTGCGGAGACCGGCATAGCGCCGCCCGCTAGGCTCCCCAAGAGGGTGATCATCATCACAAACGCCAACTTTGCCATGATCTGCCTGCGCATACATTGACCTCCTGGTCTCACTCTGTATCTATTATAGTATCTTCCCACCAGCTACGGTAGGTCCGGTGCGCGACGCCCGTGCCGACCTCGTCGCGCTCGTATCTCTATAGACGTCGATCCCCTGGAGTGGGTTCCCTCGCGTTGATGTAACCTAGCTTCCGGGAAGCTCGCAGAGCCTTCCTCGCCACAGAGAGCGCGCCGAACGCCCGACCCTGCACAGCACAACGAGCCTTCGAGCTTCCCGGAAGGTCGTCCTCACTCCTCCGTTTTGACATGTCAATTGTCTGACATATAATGAAGGTGGAGGTTGCCATGGATATGGACGATGTTCCCAAAGTGCGCTCGACACGCGATCAGGTCGAGATCGCGCTCTCCCGGTTGCTGATGCAGCACCGACCGGGCGACCAACTGCCGCCGGAACCCGAGCTGGCGCAGCAGCTGGGTGTCTCACGACCCACCCTGCGCGATGTCCTGCGCAGCTTCGCCGAGCGCGGGCTCTTGGTTCGTCGTCAGGGCGTGGGCACCTTCGTCGCCACGCAGCTCCCCGTCGTGGAGGCGGGGTTGGAGGTGCTGGAGAGCCTTGAGCGCATGACGGATCGACTCGGGCTGAGGACGCGGATGACCCATCTGACCGTCACCGAGCGCTTGGCGACCGACCGGGAGCTTGCCGGTCTCGGTCGCGACGAACCCACCACGGTCTTGGTCGTCGATCGCGTGATCGGCATAGAGGACGCTCCGGCAGACGATAAAGTGGATGGACGGGCACTGGGGAGCTGTCGCCCCATCGCCGACCTCAGCGACGTGGTCCCGATCGAGTTCCTCAGTAGGGACGATCTCGACGATGGCTTTCGCGGTTCGGTCCTCGACGTGCTCCTCGCCCGTGACGCGCCCGCTCTCAGCCTCTCCAGGACGCAGATCCTGACGGAGCCGGCGGGGCCCCTGCGGGCGGCACGTCTGGATGTGAACGCTGCGGACCCACTCTTGGTGTTGGTGGCGCAGCTCTACAGCTACGATGAGCGTGTGGTGGACTATTCGATCAGCGCATTCGTGCCCGGCTATGTGGAGTTCCACGTGATGCGCCAGGTGCGTGCCTGACCTCAGCGGGCCTGATCACTTAACCAGGAGGTAGACCATGGATGTTGAGCAGCGGTCGGCGGCGGTGCGGTCGGAGGTGAGCGCGCACCGTGATGACATCATAGCCTTTCTGCGTGAATTGGTGGCGATCCCGTCGATGGATTCACAGATTCGCGAGGTCGGTGAACGTATCCGACAGGAGATGGATCTCCTCGATTTCGACGCGACCTGGTTCGATCCGATGGGTAACGTGGTGGGGCGTATCGGTGACGGTCCACGGGTCATTGTCTTCGACAGTCACATCGATACGGTCGGCATCGGCGACCCGGATGAATGGGCGTGGGATCCCTTCGTGGGCAAGGTCGAGGAGGGTGTGCTCTACGCACGCGGCGCGAGCGATGAAAAGGGAAGTACCCCTGGGATGGTCTACGGTCTCGCCATCGCTAAGCGCCTGGGCTTGCTGGAGGGCTGGAGCGCCTACTATTTCGGTAATATGGAGGAGTGGTGCGACGGGATCGCCCCGCGGGCCTTTGTGGAGGAGGAGGGTATTCGTCCTGACTACGTCGTCATCGGTGAGCCCTCCAAGATGCAGGTCTACCGGGGACATAAGGGTCGCGTGGAGATGCGCGTCGTGGCGAAGGGGGTCAGCGCCCATGCCGCCAGCAACGAGCTGGGCGACAACGCGATCTACAAGCTCGTGCCGATCATCCAAGCGATCAGCGAGCTCGAGCCTGAACTGGGCGACGATCCCTTCCTGGGCCACGGCAAGATCACCGTGACCGATATGGAGGTCGACACCCCCAGCATCAATGCCGTGCCCAATCGTGCCACGATCTATATCGACCGGCGGCTGACTTTCGGCGAGGACCCCTTGGAGGAGATCGCGCGCGTGCGCACGCTGATCCCTTCCCAGCAGCAGGCGTCGGGTGACGTTGTTGTGGAGCTGCTGCGCTACGATGAGCCCAGCTACACGGGCCACGTCCTGGAGGTCGACAAGATCTTCCCTGCTTGGGCGATTGAGCCTGAGCATCCCCTGGTCACTGCGGGCCTGGAAGCCTGCCGCCTGATCGGGCTACCCGACCATGCGCCGGGTAAGTGGGACTTCAGCACGAACGGTATTTACTGGGCCGGGATTGCGGGCATTCCTGCCATCGGCTTCGCCCCCGGTGATGAGAAGACCGCTCATACCGTGCTCGACAGTGTCCCACTCGACGACGTCGTCAAGTCGACCGAGTTTTACGCCCTTCTCCCATCTCTGATCGCGAAGTAATGCCTGATATTGGATGCTTCAAACCGATCATCGGGCATAGGGCTCAATGAGTCGTCAACCGTTACTCGTTGCTTTCCGGAGGTGAACAATGCAGACGTTTCTACGTGGTCGTGACTTGATTTCGGATCTGGACTTCTCGAAAGAGGAGGTGGAGACGGTCCTGGATGTCGCATGGGACCTCAAGCGCAAGCGCGCCGTCGGTGAGCCGCATCCCTATCTGCGTGATAAGACGCTGGCGCTGCTCTTCTTCTTCAGCAGCACGCGCACGCGCTGCTCATTTGAGTCGGGGATGGCGCAATTGGGAGGGCACGCTGCCTTCATCGAGTCGCGCACCACGCAGATCTCCCACGGTGACACTGCCACGGAAATCGGTCAGATCCTGGGTCGCTATTTCGACGGCATCGCCATCCGCCACTGCGATTGGGGCGACGGCAACGGCTATCTGAACGAGGTCGCTGCGGCGTCTCGGGCGCCGGTGCTCAACATGCAGTGTGATGTCTACCATCCCTTCCAGTGCCTGGCGGACCTGATGACCGTGATGGAGAAGAAGGGGCGCGACCTGCGCCGCAAGAAGATCGTCGTCTCCTGGGCCTATGCCTCCTCCTATCTCAAGCCGATCTCCGTGCCGCAGTCGCTGATCCTGCAGATGCCGCGCTTCGGCATGGATGTGACCCTGGCCTATCCGGAGGAGTTCATGCTGATGCCCGGTATCGTCGACGAGGCTCGGCAGCAAGCACGCAAGTACGGCACGGGCTTCGAGATCGTCCACGATATGGACGAGGGCTTCAAAGATGCCGACGTCGTCTATGCCAAGTCGTGGGGCCCGCTGCTGACGACGGACGATCCGACCGAGGGCAAGAAGCTGCAGGATAAGTATCAGGACTGGATCACCGACGCCGCGAAGATGCGCCTCGCGGCGCCCGATGCGATCTACATGCACCCGCTGCCGGCGGACCGCGACATCGAGGTCACCAGCGAGGTCATGGACGGCCCGCAGTCGGTCGTCTTCGACCAGGCCGAAAACCGGCTACACGTGCAGAAGGCGACTATGGCGCTGACGATGTGGTGAGTTCACCAAGGAGGTCGCGAATGACGCCGTCGGGGATCCCAGAGATCCGAAAGCGAGCCGTGATTGCGATCGGCGGTAACTCGCTGATCAAGGATAAGGATCATCAGACCGTGGAGGATCAATATCAGGCCCTTAAGGAGACCAGCTATCACATTGCCGATATGATTCAGGAGGGCTGGGATGTCGCGATCGGGCATGGCAACGGACCGCAGGTCGGTTTCATCCTACGCCGTTCGGAGATTGCGGCCAAAGCCATCGGCATGCACGAGGTGCCGCTGGATGCCTGCGGCGCCGATACGCAGGGCGCGCTCGGCTATGCGCTTCAGCAGAACCTGTACAATGAGCTGCGGCGCCGGGGCATCGCGAAGCACGTCGCCACCGTCGTGACGCAGGTGCGTGTGGATCGCGACGACCCCGCTTTCGCCAATCCCACCAAGCCCATCGGTGGGTTCCTGGACGAGGCGGAGGCTCGGGAACGTGCAGCCCGCGATGGCTGGTCCGTCGTCGAGGATGCGGGCCGTGGCTGGCGTCGTGTCGTCGCCTCGCCCTATCCTCAGGAGATCGTCGAGCTGCCCGCCGTCAGGACGCTGCTCGATGCCGGGATCATCACCGTCACCGTTGGTGGCGGCGGGGTCCCGGTCGCCTACGATGAGGACGGCGATCTGCGCGGGGTCCCTGCCGTGATCGACAAGGACTTCGCCTCGTCGTTGCTGGCGCGGTCGATCGATGCGGATCTCTTCCTGATCTCGACGGCGGTGGAACGCGTCTTCCTGCACTTTCACACACCCCAGCAGACCGCGATCGACCGGATGACGACGACCGAGGCGCGGCAGTACCTGGCGGAGGGCCACTTTGCCCGCGGCAGCATGGAGCCCAAGATCCGGGCTTGCATCAGCTTTGTGGAGGCGGGTGGGCCCGCTTGCGTCGCGATCATTACCGATCCGCCTCACATCTCCGCGGCGCTTCACGGCCTCACGGGCACGCGTGTGGTGCACGACGAGGCCGCATAAGCCGGTGCGACAGGATGGAACCACGATGACGCGTGACCGCGAGGCGCTTCGCCACCTGCTGGGGTATCGCTGCATGCTCTGCGGGAAGCGCTACGATCTCGATGAGATCGACTATGTGTGCCCGCTTCACGGTGACGACGGCATCGTCGACGTGTGCTATGACTATGATCTGCTTCATGCCCTCGTCGATCGAGACGAGCTGCGCGGAGCGGATATGTGGCGCTACAGGGCGCTCCTGCCGGTCGAGCCGGCGTCGCCCGTCCCACCCCTGAGGGTCGGTGGGACCCCGCTCTATGCCGTTCCGCGCCTTGTCGAGGCGCTGCAGCAACGGACGGGCCGTGCCCCTGCCCATCTGTGGGTCAAGGACGATGGCCTGAACCCGACGGCATCATTCAAGGATCGCGCCTCCGCGATGGCCGTCGTGAAGGCACGCGAGCTGGGTGCTACGACGATCACCACCGCCAGCACCGGCAATGCCGCCGCCGCCCTCGCCGGACTGACGGCGAGTGTGGGGCTGCATGCGGTGATCTTCGTCCCGCGTTCCGCGCCGGCGGCGAAGATCGCGCAGCATCTCATCTACGGCGCGCGCGTTTTCCTGGTCGACGGCAGTTACGATGATGCCTTCGACCTCACCCTGCAGGTCGCACGCGAGTTCGGCTGGTACAATCGCAACACCGCCTATAACCCGTATATGACCGAGGGGAAGAAGACC
>JAXGUU010000036.1:0-17485 GCA_040774145.1 Anaerolineae bacterium | reverse complement strand
TGAACTTCATCGCGAGAGACGCTGGGCATGGTCTGCAATCTCTTTGCATCACGAATCGCGCGCTCGGCCTCTTCCGACCTAGCCTGTCCAAGCTCGAAAACGCTGGACCTAAGCCACGAGTCCACGCTGCCGTACTTCACGAAATCAAGTTCCGCGACCTGTACTTCAGTTGCCATCAGGTTCCGACGTGCCAGATCGAAATGGAACACTCGATCCTTTGCTGCATCAAATACCGGTTCGAGAGATGCCATCACAAGTGGTGAGTGCGTAGCCACAAGAAGCTGAGAGTGGCCCCCCGTACTCAGAGCGTCTTGTAGACCTAGGAGAGCAGGCATGATACGCCTCTGCCACTTCGGATGAAGATGGGCCTCGATCTCATCTATGAGAAGCACAATCCGTCTCTGAGGTTCCCTGCGGATGAGCCGCGATTGCTCCTTGTGTTCTTCCCAGGCCCAGACAACCAAGTAAGCCAGAGCCACAATACGGCGCACGCCAGCAGAAGCATACACCAGTGGGACCTCACCATATGAGTGCTTCACAGTCGGTATCCATCGGCTGTCTCGTGCCACGCGTACAGGTCTTCCCGGTTCGAGCACACCTAGGTCGCCGTTATCCAGGTCGGGTGGAGACAGTCGATGCAAGACACGCCGAAGCGTGTCGAACACCCCCTTCTCTGGACTATTCTGCCACAGTATCCAATCGGCTATCAGTCCATTCGCCACGAATGTTGTTCTTGCCCCGGCCACATCCTGCAACCCATTCCACACTTGCTCTCGGGAAAAGACAATCGGTCGAGAGCCGCTTCTCGGCGAGCCAGCCCAGTACTCTCTGGCCGGATCCCATACCGCGAATGCTCCATCAGCTCTTGCATATACAAGGAGACCCGGAATCGTAGGAAGATCCCCCTGGGACGACCACTCCTGACGATCCCAGTCATAGGTTGCCTCACCCGAGGAGAGGCTGTCCAACTCACCCAGAATCTGATACGTAATGCGGGGCTCATCACGCTCAGCGTCGTGTCTCGGATACACAGGGAGGTCGGCCCAGGTACCACTCAGCGCCCACCACGCGCTTTCGAGGATGAAGCTCTTCCCGAGCCCATTGTCGCCGGTGAATAGATTCACTCTGCGTGCAAGGGCTAGATCGAGTGCTCTAGCTGGCCCGACTCCCCTCACAGACAGCGCGGCAAGTGTTCCACCTTCCTCGACTGGAGCATCAGGAGGGTCTGGTATGTCCAAATGACGCATGGCCAATGACCATGAGAACGGCGTTGAGGCCAACAACCCCCCTGAACCGAAATGATCAGATATCGAGGCGTCAAACAGCGCAGACCGTTCCTCATCCGTGATGTTGAACTCTTCCAGAAAGGTTAGCACGATATTCTCAGCCGTGGTCTCCGCTTCCCAGATCCTGTCTCGGAACAACCACACAGCCAGTGCACAGGGTGGCAATGTTCCCGTTCGCAGTTGCTCCTTGAGCACCTCCACATAGTTGAACTTCCACCCCCAGATGTCGGAGTTTCTCTCGTGCAGAAACGCCTTGTCGAAGGTGCGAGTCCTGACACTTTGCCCCCCCTTCCAAGCATAGTCAGGGCTTAGCCAAAACTTGCCCTTGTCAGACACCCTAAATGCTCGAAAAAAGTGGGTGGTTCGTGTGTCCGGTTGGTAATAGCGCTTCAGGAAGTCTTGCTCACGTTGGTTCGCTGGGATATGCACCGTTTGCCCGACAGGAAGGCGCTCACTCTTGAACATCAAGAAGCCGATACCGTAAAATGGATGGATATCTGCCAGGACTTCCATCGCGATCTCGACTGACCGCTGACTGAGATACACAGTTACCTCCTTCTACAGGCGCCGCATCATCTCGACCATATGTGAGCAGAACTGAGGGTTCAGATCTACGCCGATTGCAGGTCTACCCGACTGAACAGCTACCCTGACCGTGGTACCACCGCCAGCGAAAGGATCCAACACGACCCCGTCGGGATGGCAGCCGATGCTGAGGCATCTAGACACCAACTCATCAGGATACGGAGCGGTCCCAACCTGAGTACCCTTGGGTCTGGCTACAATCGTCCACATATCCTCTTGTTCTTCTTCCTCAAGTGGCCGTCGGTTGAAGAAGTACTTCCTGCTCTTGACAAACATAAAGATGGTCTCATAGCTTCTTCGGGGCCTATCCCTTACTGATTCCGGCAAAGAGTGCTTCTGGTACCAGATGATGGGGCTTCTGAGAACCCAGCCGTGCTTCAGCATCTCCAACGCAACCCGCCACGGTATGCCAATCAAAGACTTCGGCTTGATACCGATGTCCAGTCCACCGCTCCTATCGACAGCGCGAAGCCCGAACCGTCGCTTGCGGCTCTTTCTGTCTATCCCGTGCGATCTCCCCTTTCCAGAGTAGTATGTGTCGCCCAGGTTCAGAAACAGAACACCGTCAGAGGCCAGAACCCGATACACCTCGCCCATCACTCTGGCAAGCGATTGAACATACTCGCTGACAGTCTCCTCTTGCCCGATCTGCCCATCAACGCCATAGTCCCGTAGCCAGTAATACGGCGGAGAAGTGACAACGCAATTCACTGACTCATCAGTCAGACCCTGCAACACACCTAAAGCATCTCCCTGGTATATCGTCCATTTCACGCCATTGCTTGCTAGCCCGTTGAAGGCCCTACGAATACCTGTCATGTTCCTCCTCATTCTCGTGTGCGTAATCGAATCGCGTCCCACCATCACCGACCCAGACCAGCTCGATTATACTATCAACTAGAACATGTGAACACCAGCTGTAGGCAACGGCTCGTAGTGTTACCAGAGGGCATCATACTGCGGTACCGGGCCCCCTGGATAGGATTCGCACCTCGCTCGGTTGACACGCGCCTTGGCATGACGGATATGAGCTAGCTCGCCTGGTTTGCTAGCGGATCCCCTATGCCTGCAGCGAAGGTGCTGCGGCGTCCGTCCCCCACTGGGTCCGGGGCAGACGGGTCCAGCAATGAGCTCTACGACTCGGCAAGCAGCGAGAAGCCGCCCTACCGGTCCACCCGGATGGCGAGCACGTCATAGGGTGCGGGGGCAAGATTGCCGGTGAAGCGACCATCCCGGAAGTCACCCTCCAGGCTCATCGTGTGATGCGTCTCGAGGTTGGCCATCAGGTCCTCCTCGGCGGTCGTCTTCCATCCGGCACCCACGCCGCAGATCGCCCCTTCGAACGCGTGCATCTCATTCTGTTCAACGTGGATCTCGAGCGACACGGGAGACGTCAGTGGCCCCTCACCACTCATCCTGCGGGTGAAGGTCGCGTTGCACAGTTCGTCTCTGTCCCCGCCCTGGCGCACGGTCGAACGCTGCGTGTACTCGATGGTCGCGTGCAGCGTCCCATCGACGACCTCGAGGATCACCTCGCTATCGACGATCTCAAAGACGGGGGCATTGGGCCGCTGAGCCAACTGTAGCTCTCCCGTGTAGAGCTCACCCACGGCGGCAGGCGCGGGCTCCGTCGCCGTCGGGCCCGTCGTGGGACTTGGTTCAAGGGCAACCGTCGGCGTGGCGATAGGCGCGACTGCGACCGCTTCGTCCGGATCGGCGAGATCGATAGCCTGGCAGGTGGAGAGGTCACCCTCATCGCCCGCCTGGTCCTCGTCGCCGGCGATGTCCATCTCCAGACGGAAGAGCACCTGGCGGATCTGCTGGGCCTTCACCGCACAGCGGGCCGCAGCACCGCCGAGCATCGCGTCCCGGGCGCGCGTTCGGAAGCCGCCTTCCCGGCCCGCCTTCGCCACGAGCATATCGACGATCGCCTGCACCGCGGGGCTGGCCTCATCGCCGGTGATCAAGGTGACCAGGACCTCCTGACCGACCTCGCTCGCGGTCGGCTGATAGCCCTGGGCCTGTAGATCGCCTACCAGCGCCTCCAAGTCGCCCAGCTGCTCCTGGGCTTGAGCCAGCCCCGCCTCAATCTCACCCGTCGGCTCGTCGATCAGCTCCACCACCCGCGCACCCGCGTCGCGAATCCTCTCCCCGAATTTGCCGCCCACAAGCTGGCCCACGAGGGTCACCCGCGCGGCAATCCGGCGGGCGCGATGCACCTCGGCCATCACGCCGCCGCCGCCGCCGGCCAGCTCATTCAGCGCCCGGTCGATGAAGTCGCGCGAGGAGCGTACGCCGTTGCCCAGCGCGCCGAGCACGCGCGTCGCCGGCGTCGAGGCGAGCATGCGGCTCTTTACTTCGTCCTCGAGCGTGTCGATGAACGTCTCGCGCGCAGCGCGCTTCTCCGACTCCGCGAAGTCGATCGTCGCCTGCCGCTCGCGCTCGATGAGGGCGACGACCTTGACGAAGGCCGCCACCTGGCTGTCACGCAGTCCCGCGACCTCCCGCGCCGCCAGCTGCTCCAGGGCTTTGGCGTGGAGGGCATCATAGTAGGCCTGCTTCTCGGCGATGAAGGGGTTGACCGTGCGGTAGACGCGGTTGCGGTTGCGCCAACCGATCAAGACCCTCAGGAAGGGCACCAGATCGGAGGGCCCGGCAGCCTCCACCGGCGGCGTAAAGCTGCCGAGCAGGAGAGGCAGCGCCAGGAGCAGGGCCGCCGCAGCCGTGACCAGCCGACGCCAGGAGTACGATCCGACCAGCGTCCGGTTGCGTGTATGTCGTGGGTCCATCATCGCGCCTCCTACTCCCCTACCCGCCCTGTGAGGATCACAGTCTCAACGAAGACCAGCCCATCGTCCTGGAAGCCCAACAGGATCTGATCGCCGGCGAGCGCAACACCGCCTTCGAGATCGACATCGCTGAGGTCGATCTCGTCCAGGATCTGGTCATCCAACAGCGCCTTCACCTGGGCGATGGTCATCCCCGACCGAAAGTCCTCGGGGGCGTAGAAGTGAGCATAGATCGCGCCGTCCGGCACCGGCTCCAGCTCCACGGTCCAGAGCAACTCGCCGTCGACGAAGTCGAAGCGCGTGCCGAAGTCAAAATAGGACCATGTCTCCCAGCGCACGCTCTGGCCCTCGAGCTCGTCGAAGTGCAGGGAGAAGGCGTCCGGCGGGCCCAGCTGGGCTATCACGGTCGGACGTCCATCGTCCGGTGGGATAGCGAGCGCCGCCTCGAGCGACATCCCCTGCACGTCTGAGAGCGCCTCCGCGTCCGTGGCCGACGGGACCTCGACCGTGGGGGCAGGCCCGGCAGTCGGACGACAGCCGAGGGCGAGGACAGCAGCCAGGAGAAAAGGGGTGATGCGGGGCAAGTGACAAAGACCTAAGACTCGATCCATCGATACCTCCTCAGATACCGCGTTTCACGGCGAGGATGATCCCAGGCCCGAGGCGTGGCATCGGAGCCCGCAAAGGAAGCCGACCGATATCCCCAAGTATACAATGGCAGGCGTGAGAGGAACAATAGTACCCTGGTCCAAGAGCCACCCCATGAGCACAGCCTCAGGGCTGTCGGACCCGGCCGGCGACAGGTCTCAACAGCGACCAACGGAGGTACCGCCGCGTCCGACGCCCGGGGACGGGGCTACAAGCCTACCCTTGAAGGCTTCCCGCCCCCTCGTCCGCGAGGCGTCGTCCGCGAGGCGTCGTCTGCGAGGCGTCGTCTGCGAGGGCCCCGTCTTGGGGCGGGCTGGTCCAGCGGCAAGCGCTGCGGGTCGCAGATGCCAACGTGCTGCCGCGTCCGACGCCCCGGGGGACGGGGCTATAAGCTTGCTCCTGAGGACGTCCCGCCCCTTATCTGCGATGGCGCCGCGTGCAGGGTTGATCCGTCCCCAAACGCAGGTAGACTCCCAGGACTACTGTCACCCACCACGAAAGGACAGACGATGGGCACAGCACCCAAAAGTAAGCGCCCGGCGCGCGACCCGCGGGCCGCCATCGGCACGCAGGAGAAGACCGCGGACGAATGCCTGCTCGACACGCAGGCCGACTTTACCGATAGCGACCCGTGGCGCGTCCTGCGCATCCAGTCGGAGTTTGTCAACGGCTTCGACACCATGGCGGGGCTGGGTCCGGCGGTGACCATCTTCGGTTCCGCCCGCACGCCCGAAGAGGCCCCCATCTACCAGGCGGCGGTTGAGACGGCACGCCTCCTGGCCCAGGAGGGCCTCGCGGTCATCACCGGCGGCGGACCCGGCATCATGGAGGCTGCCAACCGCGGGGCCCGGCTCGGCGAGGGCCTCTCGGTGGGCTTCGCCATCGAGCTGCCCTTCGAGGAGGCCGCCAACCCCTATGTCGATGTCGCGATCACCTTCCGCTACTTCTTCGTGCGCAAGACGATGTTCGTCAAGTACGCCCAGGCCTTCATCATCTTCCCCGGTGGCTTCGGCACGATGGACGAGCTCTTCGAGGCACTGACCCTGATCCAAACGGGCAAGATCCACAACTTCCCGGTGATCCTCTACGGCTCCGACTACTGGTCCGGGCTCCTCGACTGGCTGAAGGCCACGATGGCGGAGCGTGGTAACATCTCGCCCGAGGACCTGGACCTCTTCGCCGTGGTCGACACGCCGGAGGAGGTACGCGACCTGCTTAGGGCGAGGATGGTGCGGCCGGGGTCGTGAGCGGCTTCGACGGCTGCGGGGTCGCCTGCACACCGCAGGCAGCGCACCTGAGGCGCCAAAAACCGGCGGAGCCGAGTCGGCCCCGCCGGCGGAGACGTGCAGATCTGCCCTGTATTACCGTCCGTAGAGGCCGGAGACGCCCCTGGCGAGGGACATCGTCTCAGCACTCCAGGTCAGCTGTGCATAATAATCAGCGAGCGCCTGATAGCGGGCGCTATCGGCCCGCCGTCCCCAAGCAGCCCTCGCCGAGTAGTAGGCAGCCATCCCGCTGAGACGGGACGAGGCAGCCTCGCTAGCTCGCTGCCGGGCCGCAGCATCGGCAGCACTCAGATCCGCAAGCCCGAGACTCCTGCGCTCGGACAAGCTGGCACAGGAGACGCTTTCGGTCACACAGTTCTCGCTCGCGCTGACCCCCTGCACCGACATCACCAACACCAACGCACATACGGCTGCAACAGCGAAGATCGTCTTCATTGCCCCCTCCGGGTTCGCGCTGCTCCCTTGGCTGGCGGGCAGTGGATGGTGCTCACAACACCCTCTCAGTGGTATATCATTTATATGATATGTCAAGTATCAATATTCAATATTACGCCGGGACGGTAGATAGCGCACGCCCACAGTGCCCACTTATGGCGCCTCACCCGGCAGCCGCCACCTGGACCACAATAGCGAGCAGGTCTCGCCGGGCGACGCCTTCTGATAGTAGACCGTGAACAGGCTGCCGTCACCCGTCTCGACCGTGGAGGGGTACCCGAGGTCGCCGTCGGGACCGTCATCGCGCAGGACCCAATCGTGCGCCCACGTCGCACCGTCATCCCGGCTCAGCGCGACGCGCTGCCCGTACGGCGCCAGCCGGTAGCCGTAGGTCAGCACCAGCGTGCCGGAGCTGTGGCGCAGCAGATGCGGAGGAGAGCCATGAAAGCCCAGCGGCTGCGCGGTGGACCAGGTACGACCGCCGTCGTCGGACGTGGTCTGCATGATGCTGAAGTCGGGAATGCCCGGGACAGTGAGTGCCTTGCCGCTGTGCGGTTGGATGCGGATCATGCCGATCAGGCGCCCTGAGGGCAGCTCGACGACGTGAGGTTCGTGGTAGTTGGCAGGGTCGGTGCCGGGATGCACGGGCACGTCGCCGAGCATCTCCCAGGTCACGCCGTCGTCCTCGCTGCGCGCCGCCGTGATCTGCCCCGACCCCATCTCGTCCCACGTGCCGTAGCGCTTGCCCAGATAGAGCAGCGTCCCATCGGCCAACCGAATCGGACCGTGCGGCGCCGAGACGGGGACGCGGATTGGCGCGCCCCAGCTCGCGCCGCGGTCCTCGCTCAGCATCACCCAGGAGCCCAGGTGCGCCTCGACCATCGCATCGGTCCAGACGGCGAAGACCTCGGCCCACGCCGCGCGTTCCGCCGCGGGCAGCCACTCGGCGTCGGCGTAGCGACGGGTGTCGGAGGTGAACCAACTGACCAGCAGTCGTCCCCCACCCAGGTCCACGATGCCGGCGTCACGATCATCGATGGGCGAGTCCTGAATCACCCGCGGCGGCGACCACGTGAGCCCCTTATCCGTGCTCACGTTGAGCACCGTCTTGCCGTAGGGGCAAACGTGCGCGGCCCGCAGACCCGAGCTCACGACGAAGAGCGTGTCGTCCGCCGTAGGTTGGGCTGTCAGCCCGACCGCGCACCGGGCCACCGAAGGCCAGCCGAAGTAGCCGAACCGCTCGCCCGGCACGCGACAGACCACGCCATGCGTCGCTTCGAGCTGTTTGTTGCTCATCGTACTCTCCCTGAGTTGTGATGACCGGCCATCAGCGGAAGCACAGCGCGAAGAGGTCCGCGTCGCGCATCACGAACCGCAGCCGCACCGGCTGCCCGGCAAGGGCGCTCAGATCGGCCTCCGACTGCCAAGCGACGACGCGCGCCGTTTCGTCGCCGATGATCTCAGGGCAATCGGCGAGCGTCAGACCCGCGATCGGCACGCCGGCGGGCGTCTGCAACTCCACGCGCACCGACCCCGCAGCGCTGGTCCGATAGTTGATCTCGAGCGCGCTCCCCTCGAAGGTAAAGGGCCGCGTCAGCAACTCGCCCCCGGTCCAGGGCGCACTGACCGAGGCAAAACCATCGAGCCGCAGCAGCAGCCGCTCGATGTGCCAGCGCTCCTGCATGTAGGCGCGCGAGACGTAGAGCGCCAGGTGGTCAGTCCCCCACGGGAGGATCCCGGTCAGCGGATAGTTGGTACGCGAGACCCAGGCCGACGCGTCGAGTCCCGGGCGGATGAAGGCCTCCATGAAGGTGCGGTCGTAGCGGTTCGACCCGGCCCGGCTGGTGAGCAACACGGCATCGGAGCAGTCGTTGCCGTAGAAATGGCCGTGCGACTGCTTCAGCCCGATCGCGGTAATCTGCGCGTCCGTGAGGGCGCGCCGCCCCTCCATAAAGCGCGCGGCAGGCGCCAGGTAGAGGTGCGGGGCACGGGCGTAGGGCTGCGTGTTGTTGGTGTAGAACTGCTCGCGCGGCGTCCCGCCGTAGGTCATCGGCACGGAGTCCGACCAGGTCATCAGGTCTTCCGAGGTGGTGCGGGCCACCGATCGGTAGCCGCTCCCCCACTCGCCGTCATACCAGCGGTAATAGAGCACGTAGCACCCCTCAGCCTCGCTCCAGAACATCGTGTTGCCGCCGTCGAAGCAGTTTCGCAGCGTGCTAATGATCTCGGGTTGCGGCTCAAGCCTCCGGAAGGTGAAGCCGTCCTCCGAGGTCCAGAAGACCAGCCGCTTGGGGCCGGCAGGGTCCGCGAAGGCGGTGTGCGCCTCGCCGCTGAGCGGCTCGCCGGCGATCGCCTTGATCCGCTCGCCATCCGGTACACCGGGCCGGGTGTCGAGCCACGGCACAACGGAGAGCGGTCTTCCGTGCTCATCGGCGATCAGATTGGTCGCCTCGCACCCGGCGCGCGCGACCAGGCCCAACGCCGGCTTGGCCCAGGCGATGCCGTCGTCGCTTGTCGCCACGCAGGTTGCGCCGGTCATATCGTCGTGATCGAGGGTCATCGCCCGGTAGTAGAGCAGGGTGCGCCCCTCGTGGCGGAAGACGGCGATGCCCGCGTTCGCGGGCCCCTCCCACCGGCGGTCGATGCGGATCGCCACGCCGTCGGGGACCGGCTCATGCAGCTTGAGCTGCACCCCCTCCAACCGATCGATCAGAAGTCGGTCGACAAAGAGCTCGCGACGCTTGCCGAGAGTGAGAACACGTACCATCCAGCCACCTTCCCTCACGTCGAGCCGGACCAACTACTCAACGTCGCTATGCGCCTCGTGGGTTCTTCGAGACATCGCCTTCACAGCATCAAGCCTATAGGCTCTTGGGAGGGTTCGCAAGTGGGCGCCGGAAAGCGACTACACCGCAAGGACTCTTAGTCTGCCGACTCAACCCAATGCCTACTCTACCAACCCGACGCACCCCAACGCCAACCAAAACCGGATCTCAGCGCCGGCTAGCTGTGCTATGCTGAGTATCAAAGCAACCAACAAGTTCTGGAGGGATAACGTGAACATTCTCATATGGATTATCGTCGGTCTGGTCGCGGGATGGCTTGCCAGCCTGGTCGTGAAGGGACACAGCATGGGGCTCGTCGGCAACCTGGTCCTTGGGCTCCTGGGCGGCGTGGTCGGGGGATGGGTCTTCGGGCTGCTTGGCCTTGGCGCCACGGGCATCCTGGGCCAGATCCTTGTCTCCGCTGTCGGCGCCGTGATCCTGATCGTCGTGGTCAGGGCCCTGCGTCGGGTCTAGGTCAGAGGCACACACCACGGAGCCCAGAGATATGCCTGAGTCCCATGATGCAGAACCGTTCACATCAGAGACGCACAGGACCGACGCCATCGAAGCTACGTCTCGCCCACCTGGTAGCCTAACCGAAGAGGGCACCGTCAGCGTTCAGGAACGCGAACGTCGGCTCATCAAGGCCAGCCAGGTTCTCTGGTTTCTGACGGGCATCCTGGAGGTCGCAATCGGGCTCCGAGTACTGCTCAAATTGCTTGCGGCCAACCCTGACGCAGGCTTTGCACGGTTCATCTACGGTATCACGTCGGTGTTCCTGGCCCCGTTCTTCGGTCTGCTGGCGACGCCATCGGCCAACGGTGCCGTGCTGGAGCTGCCCACGATCTTCGGGATGATCGTCTACGCCCTGCTGGCCTGGGGGATTGTGAGAGCGATGTGGCTGATCTTCAGTCCGCGCTAGCCGGACGGTCCCGGGCATAGGCCGGTGCGGACCACATCCTGAACGCCCTCCTCGATATCGAGGAGGGCGTTCAGGTGGCATCGTCCTGATGCGGCCTACCCAGCCGAACCACCCTAGAGGCGCTCGTTCCAGTCCGGGTTGTCGTACTTCTCCGCAAGCAACCGCTCGACCTGCCGCCGCTCGACCTGTGTGAGCGGGCTCTCGACCAGCGTCAGGTTCAGCATCTCACCGAAGGCCGCCAGGAGCGGCTCGGCCACCTCGAGCCAAGTCACCGCCCGCCCCAGCGCATCTTGAAGCGTCAGCGCGACGGCACGGATGCGCGCCGGATCAGGACGTGCCGTCAGGTAGGCGCTGATCGCACCGATGTCGCCTGTCAAGGGCAGCGAGCCATGCTGCAGGATGCCGCCGCGCACGCGCATCTGCGAGTTGCCCACAAGCTTGCGCCCGTCGACCGTCACTTCGTAGTCGGACGGGATCTCGAAGCAGACGGGGGTGCGCTCACGCCTCTGTCGCCCCGCGGCTGCCGCCGTGTAGGTTGGGCTGTGAGCCCGACCACGCCCCGCGGCTGCCGTAGCCTCAGCCGTCGTGAGCCCCAAGGGCTGCAGGGCGCGCAACAGCGCGGCGCTGATCGCGCGGTAGCTCTCGGCGACGGTACCCGAGAAGCGCGGCTCGCGATCAGTCGTAGCGATGCTGTAGGTAAGCTCGTCGCGATTGAGGACCGCCGTGCCGCCCGTCATCCGTCGCACCAAGGCGATACCGTCGCGCTCCAGCGCCGTCACGTCGGCATCGGCGTAGGGTTGTCCCCGCCCCAACGTCAGCGTGGGCGGCGACCAGCCGTAGAGTCGCAGCGTAGGGGGCACCTCGCCCGCCACCACGGCACGCAGCACCGCCTCATCGATCGCCATGTTGAGCGCGCCGGGCTTCGGGTGCGGCTCGAAGAGCAGCCGCCACGTCGCGACAGGGAAGCTGGGGTTCACGGCAGCAACACGTCGTCGCGGATCGCCGACCACGTCGCTTCATCGACCCACGGGAGCACCTCCCCACCCACCCGCTCACCGACCACCCGGTAACCGATGGGCCAGCCGTCGTAGCGGCGGATCGGCTGCAGCACCCAGTCCCCGACGCGGGGATCGTTCAGCTCGATCAGGTAGACGGGATGCTCGCGAAGCTGAGGCTCGGCCTCCGCCCAGGTGATGTAATAAGGCGCAGGCCCCGGCGGATCGAAGGAGCCGTCGGGCACATAGACCACGGTCATCTCCGGACGCAGGTTCTCGGCCCACGAAATGTAGCGTAACACCCAGGTCTGCACAAAACCATCGGTCGGCGTCGGCGGCGTCAGCAGCCACGCACCCTCCTCGAATTGCGGCAGCAGATCACGCGCCCACGCGTGCCACTCGACCTTGTGGCTCTGGTCGGCGATGGGGTAGTTGTTATGGAGCACCAGGCCAAAGGCCAGGCCCAGGAGTGCCAGCCCCACGCCGCGCGCAAGAGGCACCAGGCGCGGGCGCCACGCTGCCACACGCACGCGCAGCTCATCCCAGAGCGCCTGCACCCCAGCACCGATAAGCGGGGCGAAGAAGAGGTAGACCGGTGTCAGGAAGTCATCCCAGTCGACCACGGCATACGTCGTCACAAAGAACCAGGTGCCGACGAGGCCAAGCAGGCAGGTGCCCGCGATGCGCAACCGCTTGCGCAGTAGCGCAGTGGCCCCCAGCCCGCCGACCATCACCCCGATGGGCCAGAACTGCAGCATCAGCTGGTAGCCTGAGTCGGCCCACCGCTGCAGCCAATACTGAGAGGGGAGACCGAACGAGATCCCCCACCAACGCCTACCCAACCAGAAATCGACAATGCCCTGCCAGCCGATTGGGCAGAAGTTGCAGAAGCGCGCAGGCGGGTCGGCGAAGGCACGCAGGGGAATCCAGAGGTACTGCAACGCCACCAGGAGGACGATGCTTATGGTCAGCGCCAGTCGCTTGGGCTTGACAAACGCCCTCGGATCCGTGGTCACAACCGCCCACAGCCACATCGGCAGCAGCACAATCGCCGGCACGTTCACGCCGAAGGCCAACGCATAGAGCGCAACCGCCGCGAAGTAGGCACCGGGACGCCGCGTCTCCTGATAGGTCAGCAGGCTCAACCATGTGCCGGCGATCAACGCGTTGTAGAGAGGATAGAGCTCGGTGTAGGTGGCTTGATACCAGAAGCGGACGGCAAGCGCCAGTGCCAGACCACCCACGGTGGCTGCCGCGACCGAGCGGGTGAGGCGATAGGTGACCCGTTGTGTCAACACGACCGCGATCACCGACGCGACCGCGCTCAGCAGGTTGAGCCGCCACGCCGTGTTCCCCAGCGGCAACCCGTGCACGAAAAGGGCGCCCAGCCAGGTATAGAGCGGATAGCCCGGTGGATGGGAGACCCCCCAAGTGAGCGTGGTGATCTGATACTGGATCGAATCCAGATACGGCCCCACGCCGGGATGGAGCGTGGTCACGTAGAGCACAGCTGAGAGCGCAGCGAGGAGTGAACCCGTCACCCGGAGCTGCCGCTGAGCGCCGGCGGCAGGCGTAGGTTGGGCGGTTAGCCCGACCTCCGAACGTTCCACGGTGGCGGTCAAGCTCGCGCTCCTACGGCTACAACGTCACCTGATCGCCGCGCGCGGGCACGACCACCCGCCCATACCCGAGGCCCTCAAGCCCGGTCGCCAGGGCCTGGGCAGGCTCGGCGTCGCCGTGGACGACGAAGGCGCTCCTGACGCTTGCGGCGCGGGGTGCCGCCCAGTCCAGCAGCTGCTGCCGGTCGGCGTGCGCGCTGTAGCCGTAGAGCGTGTGCACCTCGGCGCGCAGCGCATAGGGCTCCCCGAAAATCCGCACCTCGGGCTCACGCTCGGCGATGCGCCGGCCCAGCGTATAAGGTGCCTGCCAGCCCACGATCAACACCGCGTTGCGCGGATCCTCGATCGCGTGGAGCAGATGGTGCTGCACACGGCCCGCCTCAGCCATGCCTGAGGCACTGATGACGATCAGTGGGTTGGGCGCCGTGTTGAGCGACTTGGACTCCTCGACGCTCCGCACGTAGCGTAGGTGGTAGAAACCGAAGGGGTCGTCACTGGCGCTTTCAGCGACGAGCTCACGGGTCTCGCGATCATAGCAATCGGGGTGCATACGGAAGACCTCGGTGACGTTGACCGCCAGCGGGCTGTCCACGTAGATAGGGATCTCCGGAATACGCCTCTCAAGCGTCAGCTCGTGAAGATGGTAGACGATCTCCTGGGTACGGCCCACGGCAAAGGCGGGTATCACGATCCGCCCACCCCGATCGACGACCTCGTTGACGATCGCACCAAGCTCATCCTTGATGGACATCAAGGGCGGATGCAACCGGTCGCCATAGGTGCTCTCGATCATCAGCGCGTCAACCTCGGGCAGGGGCGTGGGATCGCGGACCACGGGCAGGTCGGGCTGGCCCAGGTCGCCGCTGAAAAGCAGGCGCACGGGTCCGTGGTCCGTCTCCGACGCCAGGAGCACCATCGCCGAGCCGAGGATGTGCCCTGCGTCGAGGAAGGTCACGCGCAGGCCCCGCGCGATCTCGATGGAGCGATCGTAGCCCACGCCGACGAAGTTCCGCAGGCTGCGCAGCGCGTCCTCCTCGGTATAGAGGGGCTCCATAGGGGACTGCCCCTTCTTCGCCCGCTGCTTGTTGACGTAGCGCACGTCGTACTCGTGGATGCGGCCCGAGTCAGGCAACATCGCGCCACAGAGGTCCCGTGTAGCGTGCGTGGCATAGATCGGGCCATCGAAGCCGCTCTTGACGAGGTTGGGCAGGTTGCCCGAATGGTCAATATGGGCGTGAGAGAGAACCACGGCATCGAGCCGGCGCACGTCGAAGGGAAGCTTGCGGTTGCGCCGGTAGGACTCATCCCGCTTGCCCTGATAGAGGCCACAGTCAAGCAAGACATGCGTGCGGTTGGTGCGCACCAAGTACATCGAGCCGGTGACGGTGCCCACGCCGCCCAGAAAGGTGATGTCCATCTTCGGCCTCAATCTGCCAACAACTGTAACAGGTCCGGTCCATAGGTCGACTGCCGCCAGGGACCAATGCCCGATACGTCAAGCAGAGCGGCAAAGTCGGCGGGTGGATGGGTAGCAAGCTCCCAGAGCGTGGCATTGGGCAGGATCACGTCAGCGTCGACCCCCCGCACGTTCGCGACATCCTTGCGCCACGCCTTAAGGTCCTTGAAGCGGTTGACGACCTCTTCAGGTTGGCGCTCCTGGCGCGGCTGATCGGGAAGCTCGGGAAGATCCGGATCGGCGATCGTCTTCAGAATCTGCGTGCCGAAACGACGTACCTGCCCAGGCGTGAGTCCGGCCGCCACGAGCTGCTCACGCGTTCGCGGCTGGACGTGAGCCAGCCGCACAAGCCGACCGTTGCCCATCACCATCACGGGCGGGCGATCGAGCTGCTCCGCCGCCCGCTCGCGCCAGAGGAACAGCTGAAACAGACACCGCTGATCGTGGTTGGAGAGGCGATGGATGCCCTTAATGCGCCAGAAGTGACGGGCCGTCGTGTCCTCTGCCGGCACCTCCACGGTGTCGGCGAGGTAGGTGAAGATCTCCTGAGCCTCCTCCCACCGGCCTGTGACCTGCAACTCCTGCATCTGAAGGTCGCGAAGGGGCAGCAAATAGTGGCTATCCATCCAGGCATAGGTCAACGCGTCCGGCGCGATGGGGCGCTTGCCCCAGTTGTAGCGCTGATAACGTTTGTTGGGGTGGACATCGAAGAGGGTGCTGAGGACGTCGGCAAGGCCCACTTTCGGCCAGCCCAGGACACGCGCAGCCCACATCGTATCGAAGATGGACCGCGTCTCGAAGCCGAAATCACGCTTCAACACCATCAGGTCGTAATCAGCCGCGTGAAAGACCTTCTCGATCGACGCCGTCTCAAAGAAGGGTGCGAGCGGCGAGAGGTCGTCCAGCGCCAACGGATCGACGAGGTAATTCGTCCCGGGAATCGAGATCTGCACGAGACACACCCGCTCGCGATAAGCGTACAGGCTGTTCGCCTCGGTGTCCACGGCCGCGCGCGATTGTCCCATCAGCTCAGAGACCAAGGTGGCAAGCGCCTCGGGGGTATCCACCACCACGGGGAGCGGGGACGCGTCCGGATCGTCGGTTGCGTGCATCGCTAGATCAGTTGGGTTCATGAAATGCATTATCGCCGCTGACGCGCAAATGTCAAAACGCCGGCGCAGCCCTCCCCGGCTGCTGAGCAGCAAGGCCCCTACTCTCCCCTCGCCGGCGCCTCCCCGTCCGCGAACTGCAGCGTGAGGCCCTGCCCCGCTGACACCGCCCGGGCGGAAGCGAGCACACGACCCGACGCTCGCTCGCGCACGATGGCGTAACCCCGGGTGAGCACCGCGCCGGGATCGAGCGAACTCAACCGTGCCGCCAACCCGGCGATGTCGCGCAACGCGATCTCAAGCCGGTGGTCAAGCGCCTGATCGAGGCGCAATGCAAGGTCGTCGACACGCTGGCGAGCATTGCTCAGTCGAGCGGTAGGCGAGAGGTGCTGAAGCGCCCGCCGGTGAGTCTCCACCGCCCCGCGTCGCACAGAAAGCTGCCGATCGACGGCACGCGATAGCTGCGCGCGCATCTGCGCGAGGGTCACACGCAGCTCCGCGACATCCGGCGTCACGACCTCTGCCGCGGCGGAGGGCGTGGGAGCGCGACGGTCGGCGGCGAAATCGGCAAGCGTGAAGTCGGTCTCGTGGCCCACGCCCGACACGACCGGCAGCCGTGAAGCTGCAATCGCTCGCACCACGCGCTCATCGTTGAAGGCCCACAGATCCTCCAGCGAGCCGCCGCCACGCACCACAAGGACCACATCAACGTCGTCACGCGCATTCAGGCGATCGAGCGCCGCGACGAGCCCCGGCGGCGCCGCCTCGCCCTGAACCGGTGAGGAGGAGAGGAGGACGCGCGCCAACGGGTAGCGGCGGCTGAGCACGTGAAGCACGTCGCGCAATGCCGCCGCCGTCGGCGAGGTCACGACACCGATGCACGCCGGTGAGGTCGGCAGGGGGCGCTTGCGCGCCTCGTCGAAAAGCCCCTCCTCCTGAAGCTGCGCCTTGAGCCGCTCAAACTCCTCAAAGAGCGAACCGCGTCCCGCGGGCCGGATCTGGTCGATGTAGAACTGATAGCGCCCCCCCTGCTCATAGACGCTGATACGTCCATGGGCCTGGACCTGGTCGCCCGAGCGGGGCATCGTGCCCACGCTTTGAGCCGTCGTGCGCCAAATCACAGCCCCGATCTGCGCCCCGGCATCTTTGAGCGTGAGATAGACGTGGCCCGATGAAGCACGCGAGAAGTTCGAGACCTCCCCCTCGATCCACAAGTCCTGAAACAGGGGATCACGGTCGAAGAGCGCACGGATGCGCCCCGTCACCTCGCTCACGGTCAGCGGGCGGTCCGGCTGGGTGAAGAGGCTCAATTGATCCCACATAGGCTACTCCTTGTCGGTCGCTGCGTGCGCACCCATCTTAGCCCACAACGCGTGAGTTGGGAAGCCCTCGCTTTAAGTCACGTAAAATGCTACCGAGGTAGTATGGTTCTACCAAATGATAATGCTACCGAGGAGAACCATGGCCGCAGACGAAATGAGCATTGACGAGCGTTACCAATACTTACGCAGAATGCAGAAGCGCTATCAG